>JAOUKM010000003.1 GCA_029882535.1 Candidatus Bathyarchaeota archaeon | reverse complement strand
CCAGGCAAAGCCAATAGCCTTTGAAAACCACAGTTCCCCTTTTGACTAACAAGATTTTGTTGTTTGGAAATTCTATTATGGCTGTTACTGTTCTGCCGCTAAACTTCATGTCATAGCACCAAAAAGATTAAGATAGGTAAAAAATTCTGCTATTCTGCTTTTCAGTTGTGAATAAGGACGCATATAAGGGAAGGAAGGCTTTGTTAGTATTGGGTTATTCCAGTGAAGCGGAGTTTCTCCAGTTTCATTGCAGGCGTATTGACCTCTTCCACTATTTCAAGTTTTTTTCCAAGCATTGGAATTCCTTTTAGAGCAGATAGCATGCTGTCTGTATAGCGTAGATTCATTACAGGCTTGGCGATTTCACCCTTTTCAATTAGAAACGTGCCGTCTCTTGTAAGCCCTGTGAGAATTGCCTTTGTAGGCTCAACTGGGTTAGTGTAGTGAAATCTTGTTACGAATATGCCATGTTTCGTTTCTCGAATCATCTCTTCCACAGACGCGTCGCCAGAAGCTACTGAGATGTTGAAAGGTATGGGTCTATTGTAGAACCCAAATACCGGCGGTAACACGTGTCCAGTGCTCTTTTTGCCTTTTTCTTTTCCTGCAGTAAAGGAGTCGTAGCAAATGCTTTTTGTCGAAACCCTGCCGTTATTAATAAGTTGCACCTTCTTTTTTGGAACGCCTTCGCCGTCTACTGGAAAGGGATACAATGCCTTTGCGTCTCTTGGGTCGTCCTTTACGTTCAGTTTTTTGTCAAACACTTGTTTTTTCAAATTGTATTTAATGAAGGATTGTCCATCTTGGTAGCTAGTTGCTGAAAAACCAATGTATCCCAGATACATGAGAAGCTCTGCCGTAGCCCGTGGCGAAAGAACTACTTCGTATTCTCCGATGGGAATTTTCTTTGGGTTTACGCTTTTAACCGATTTCTCTGCTGCTTGGCTACTAATTTTTACGGGGTCAATATCTTTTATTCGCTTAGAATGCTGCTCTGCTGATCCAAAACCCTGTGAACCTTTTGACTTTGAGATAACGGTTGTCTGCAAGGAGGTTGTCGAGATTTTTGCCCACGCCGAAATTCCAAGCGAGTTTGCAATGGCGAAAGCGAAAGATCCAGTGAAAAAGGATCCAGCAACTGCGTTGACTAGGCGAGATTTTGAATGCGCCGTATCTATGGCCTCTTTTACTCTTTCTGCTCTAAAGTCGGGTGTACATTTTGCAGTTTTCTTGTCGAATGTTCCTTTTATTGGAGTCCACTTTATCGGTTTGGGAAGGCTTTTGAAGTTTTTATTTGGAGGCATGACTTTGGCGATTTTGACGGCTTTTTTCACCGAGTCTTTAATTTGCTTTGTCTCTAAAGAGTTGGCACGTAATATTCCAACTTTTTTGCCGATAACAACTTTTATCGCCACTCCACCTCTTTTTGAGGCAACGTTTTGATGGATTTGTGAATTAGCATACCTTGTCAACGCAGAGTCTACGAAAAACGCAGCTGTCTGTGCTTGGTCTACTTCATGTTTTAAAGCAAGTTCAACGGTTTTTTCAGCGATTTCCAAAAGTCTTTTTGTAACCATACTTGTTCTCACCTTTTTTACTTGATTAGTCCCACCTTGACTTTTTTAAAGCGAGCAGTACCGCAGCCATGCCCCACATACATAACTTGCCCAGGCACTCCTTTTCCACAATTATGTACTCCCCACATTACCCAGTCATCTTTGCTTATGGCGTCGCATGACCCCCAAAATTGCGGTGTGATGCCCGTGTAGGTTGGATTTCTAACCATTTTTTCTTTGCTGCCATTTTTTATTGTCCAGCCAATTTCGGTGCCAAACTGAAAGTTTAATCGCCTGTCATCTATGCTCCATGACCTATTTACCTGCATCAAAATTCCTTTCTGTGTATCCTCAATGAGTTCTTCTGCTTTCCAGTCGCCTGGCAGTAGGTTGATGTTTGTCATTCGAATCAGCGGTATGGTTAAAGGTGAGTCTGCTCGCATGCCGCCGCTGCTTTCTTTCAGTTTAAGTAACGCGGCCGTTTCTCGCGATGACTGGTAGCCAACGAACATACCCTTCTTCACAAGATAGACTTTTTTAGCTGGTGTTCCTTCGTCGTCATATCCGAGCGTGCCCAACCCGCCTGGAACCGTCGCGTCGGCAACAATGTTGACGTGATTCGAACCATATCTGAGCTTTTTCAATTTATCTGGTGTAAGGAAGCTTGTGCCTGCATAGTCGGCTTCCATGCCTAAGGCTCTGTCGAGCTCGGTTGGATGCCCACAGCTTTCGTGAACTTGAAGTGCCAACTGATCACCAGTAATGATTAAATCAGTGTTTGCCGAGGGACATTTTTCAGCTTTAAGCAACTGTACAGCTTCTTTCCCCGTTTGTTTTGCGTGTTTAGACAGTTTTAGAGATTTGAATAACTCGTAGCCGCTTGTTGAGAAGTTGCCGCGGAAAGAGCTTGGATAGGAGCGCCGTTGCACTTCACCGTTTTTTATAGCCACAGCCATAATTCCACCGCCGCACCAGTTTATCTGTTGACGAATTTCAGCGCCTTCCGTGCTCATGAACAGCTTTTTCTCTTGCATTGCTCTGAAGAAAGCATACGACACTTTGATGAGAGGCGACTGTTTTGCAACGGTACGTTCTGCGTTCATCAACGTTTCCATTTTTTCTTCTAACGGAATTTCAAAGGGGTTTTTCCTTACTGGTGTTGAATAATTACTTTTCTTTGCCTCAGTTTTCTTTAATGCTACAGCTTTTTTCTTGACTTTGGCGCTGGCTTTTGCGATCGCCACAGCTTTATGAGCTATCTCTTTAATTTCTTTTTTAGTCAAATCTACGGATGCTGCGAATCCCCAAGCACCGTTTATCATTACACGTATTCCGATGCCATTCGTCTGCAACAAGTTAGTTTCTTCTGGAACACCGTTTTTCACAGTCAAGTTTTCATCTAGAATCTCTCCAATTCGGACGTCAGCGTATGATGCGCCTACCTTAACTGCTTCCTCTAACCCTTTTCTTCCAAGGTCCAGTGACATTCTACTTTTCTCCTTTTGACCTATGTTTGGTCTAGGATGCTTAAAAAATGTATACTCGTGGTTAGATCATCTTACGATGCGAATTTGCCGTTGATCGATCAGAACACGTCTTATGTAGAAAGGTATTAAAAAAGAAACGCTGCCAATATCTTACTGAAGACGCAGAAAGAAGTGTTGATATGGAGCTTCCTGAGCTAACCATTCTAGGCCACCAGATGGAAAAAGAGATTACGGGAAAACGAATTTCCGAAGTTGAAGTGGCTAACCCTAAATGTTTGAACACGTCCTTTGAACAGTTTCAGGAAGTTGTTGTTGGGAAAACCATCAACTCAGTTGAAAGCAAGGGTAAGTGGCTTTTCATCAAACTTAACTCAGATCATGTTCTTCTATTTAACCCAGGTATGGGCGCTGACGTCATCCACTTCAAACCGTGTGGCAAACTGCCCGAAAAATACCAAGTGAAATTCGCTCTAGACGACAAATCAGGCTTCACTATCCGCGTCTGGTGGTTTTGCTATTTACATCTCATGCTAGAAAACAAGCCTGGCGAACACAAATTAACCTCAAAGCTGGGCATAACATTGCTAGATAAAAAATTCACGTTGGATTATTTCAAACAGTTACTTGGCAAGAAACGCGGCAACATCAAAAATTTCCTGCTTGACCAGAAGAACGTAGCAGGCATCGGCAACGTCTACATTCAGGACATGCTTTTCAACGCGAAACTTCACCCAAAAAGAAAAATTCCATCACTCACTAAAAAGGAAATTGAAGCCCTTTACAACTCTATACAATCAGTAATAAACGAAAGTATTATGCTAGGCGGGCTAACCTACGAGAAAGATTTCTACGGTAACAAAGGTGGCTACGGCGCGAAACAATTCAAAATAGCCTACAAATCTGGCAAGCCTTGCCCCTCTTGTCAAACAATTATACAGAAAATCAAGACGGGCTCAACTAGCAGTTTTATCTGCCCAGCCTGTCAACCTTTAGACGAGTAGGGCGCGGCTAAACTGTTTCAACCTTAGTTATTTCAGGTATCTTTCGTTTGAGGAATTTTTCAACTCCCCATTTTATTGTCATTGTTGACATTGGACAGCCAGCGCATGCTCCTTTCAACTTAACCTTAGCGATTCCGTTCTCTACATCGATAAGTTCGATGTCTCCGCCGTCAGCCTGTAAATTCGGCCTTATCTCTTCAATTGCGTTTTCGACTTTTTCTCTAATCTTTTCTTCCATTTTAGTTCACTAGGAGACATTAATGAGGATGTATCATAAAAACTTCTCTTAAAAGATGTTTCTTACACGGCTCCTAAATCTAATAGCAGGATTTTGCGTTAGTTGTTTTTATGTCTGCAAGAAGAAATAATAGCACCCATTCCTAATGTGTACGGTAAAATGTTGAATGTCTCTCTGCTTCCTCTAGACTTTTTTGGCAGTTTATTCTCTGTCAGATTTTGGAGAGACGGGCAAATATCTTTGTGGAACTTTGGTTACCAATGTAAAAAACAACTCTGCGAGGGATTAGTCAATGCCGCACTATGTTGAGATCATAGAAAACTTGTCACGAATGCTAAAACCCGTGTCAGCAGTGCAAAACGCAGATGCTACTGTTGCTCTCCTGCTAAGACCTGTGAATCAAGACTTTAAGATTCTCCTAGTGAAGAGAACAGAGAACCCTTTTGATCCATGGTCGGGACAGATGGCTTTTCCCGGCGGGAAACGCAACCCCAAAGATCGGAACATAAGGCACACAGTTGTTCGAGAAACGCTAGAAGAAACCAACATAAACATTATTCGTCGCGGTCGTTTTTTGGGGGTGTTGGAAAATATGAGGTCAACTGTGAGACCAAAACTATCAGTTGCTCCTTTCACCTTTCTTTTAGAACATGAGCCTACAATAATATTAAACGAAGAATTAGAAGGGTATTCGTGGATTTTCTTGAAAAAACTGCGAGAATGTAATGGAATTGCCAAACTTCCTTTCGGAGAAGTTCCAGCATATATTGTTGAGGGAAATGTTATTTGGGGCTTGACTTATAGAATTCTGGAAAATTTTATTCAAATCTTTTGGCGAGCTACACGCAATCGCTCATCTCTTTAAGGTTTTTCGCTAAAACCATGCAAGGCTATTAATAGTCTTTTGATTCAAATCTGCATAAGTCGAATATTGGAATAACCTCTTTATTGCTGCAATAGTTTTATAAACTAGCGAAAGGCGGAAGAAAGGAGAACACACACTTTGTGTAGCAGTAAACTTGTCGCCAGTTTAGATGTAGTTATACACATGTTGGCTGATCCATGCTGGAGCAAGAAGGCTAAAGAGGTGAAGACTTTAAGAGAGATGCAGCAATTCCTTCTCGACTTTTGTAAGGCTAATGGAAAGGTAACACGAATAGACAAGGACACTGTACACGTCTACCTCTAGTTAACATTATCTAGGCAAAATTGCTGTTTAGAGATTCAGATTTCCATTTCATAGACCTTTTCACTTGGAAACTAGAACCTTCCTCTGTGAAATGTTTCATGCATAGAAAAAAAGCCAGCAAACTTGTTGCGGCCATTACAATGGCGTTCTTTCTGACTCTAATGCTTTCTAGGGTATGTTCTGCACAGAATTATGAGCAGCAGTATTTTCTGTTAAAAGGACAATCTACTTATCGACTTACTCTTTCAATAACTCATTCACTATACGAATATTACCAGCAGAAGAATCATCAATTAACTCAAGATAACTTTGCAAGTTTTGTAACTCCTTATTCACTAGCACTAGTAGCCGAAGACATTAGAAGCATATTCCCAGATGAGGAAAACTTCGTAAACGCGGTTCTCATGTTGGTTCATCAAATTCCATATCAAATCGTTGAAGAAGCTAAATATCCAGTTGAAACTATCGTCGAAAACAAGGGCGATTGCGATTTACTTTCGTATGTTGCAACGTCATTGATAAAATCTCAAGACTTGAGCGTTGTCCTATTATACTATGAACAGGAAAGCCACATGAACATCGGTGTAAGTCTTCTCAACCCTCCAACAAATGCACGGGCAACAATTTCACACGTTGACTACATGGAAACTCGATACTACATAGCAGAATGCACGGGTGATGATTGGCGGAACGGTTGGAGGGTTGGTGAGTGTCCTCCCGAGCTTGAAGGGGCTCAGGTAACTGTTGTCACTCTGGAGAACAGTGAGCAAATTGCCCCCGGTCAAGTTTCATCTAGCTTCGGGACATTGAAATCTTCAGCAATATCTTTGACTACTTCATCAAACTTCGTGATAGAAGGAAGCGCCGTAGTAATAACTGGTCAAGTTTCCGCCTCGAATCCTGAAGGAACCGTTACGTTGTATGCAGCAACGAATGGTTACTGGTTCTCTATTGAAACAGTAGAGTTAGATTCAAGCGGGCAATATGTTTTTTCGTGGATTCCACCGCTTTTGGGGCAGTACTATGTGAAGGCAAGCTGGTCTGGAGATGCTGAATATGCAGGGGCGGACAGCGGAACAGTTTCTATTTATGTTGTTCCCGAAATTTTGGTCTTTGCTGGTGGTGGGCTTGTCGTTATTACTATAATTGTTGTTGTGTTGTTTTTGATGTATAGAACTACGCATCCCCAGGAGATGCAAACTCTTGAAGCAGTTTCTCAATGAGATTTACAGATGGAAGCTTTCATTGTCGGAATATGTCGATTTTGGAAACATATTTTCTGAGGATATATACAGAAAATGATGTGAATCACAAATTCATAAAATATATTTGTAATTGCAATCTAAATTCCACCGATCTAATATGTTCTTCCAAGATAAGGAAAAACAAGAAACACACGCAAGAGACAGAAGCACAAGATTCAAGCAGACGGAAATTAAGAGAATCTTAAGAGCAGTGCCAAACGAGAAGGCTTTTTACTTCTACGAAGAAATTGGAAAACCTACGGGGCAAGTTGCCACGAGTTTACTTGATTTCTGCAAGAAAATTAACACTACTCCCTCCTCATGCTTGGTCTTCCACTTAAAGCGGAAAGATTTCGAGAGATGGATCAAGAAAACCATAAGAGATCCTGAGCTGGCTAAAAAAATTGGCAACATCAATCCCAATGACTTCAACTTGAAAACGAAGCTATATGCAACAGTCAACATGCACATCAAGGAACTAAAAGGAATGTTGCCAGCCCAATCGGTCATTTCTGAACCTCTGCCTGTTGTTCCGCGCTTCTCTAAAACTGAGCTTTCGCAATAAAAAGAGTATTCCCACTTTTTGGCTTTATCTTTCTTGCGAACCAGTTGTACTTGCTGCATTAGAGCATATACCACTGCCCTTGAATCCCTTTCATAAGCCCCTAAAATTCTAATTTCCCAAGTTGCACAACCTTTTAGATTAGTTTCATCAGCCTTTTATGCACGCTCAAAAGAATATTATTTGAATATCAGAAAAAACCTATGTGCGCATTGAAACACAATAAATCAGTAAATATGTAGATTCTAATTTAGGATCGATTTTAAGCGGTTGAGTGCGTTGATGCTAAAGGAAGATAGCAACGTAGCCACAAGCAGAATAATTTTTCACGTTGACATGGATCAGTTCTACGCCGCAGTGGAAGAGCGTGAGCATCCGGAATTCAAAGGAAAACCGGTTGTCGTTGGAGCCGATCCGAAAGAGGGAAAGGGACGAGGAGTGGTGAGCACTTGTAACTACGAAGCGAGGAAATACGGAATAAGTTCCGGAATGCCTATCTCAAGAGCTTGGAAATTCTGCCCTGACGCCGTATATATACGATCCCACTACAGACTTTATATCCAAACTTCGTCTAGGATCATGATGATTCTGCGGGAATATGCAGATAAATTTGAGCAGTGGGGGCTCGACGAAGCTTTTCTCGATGTTAGCTCAAAAATTGGCAACTTCGAAGAGGCAAGACAGCTGGCAGAGGCAATAAAGCGTGAGATTTACGAGAAGGAGAAGCTTACCTGCTCAATAGGTGTTGGACCTAACAAAGTTGTGGCGAAGATAGCAAGCGACTTTAAAAAGCCTGATGGGATAACAGTTGTTGAAGGGCGTGATGTTGAACGTTTCTTGGCTCAGCTACCTGTACGGAAACTGTTGTGGGTGGGCAAGAAAACAGAGCGTAAGCTAAATGAGATGGGTATAAGAACGATAGGCGATCTAGCTGCTTTTGACGTGTCGGTTTTGACTGAGAAGTTTGGTGTAATGGGTGCTCAGTATCACTTTTTAGCTTGTGGTATAGATAAAAGTGAAGTTACTGAGAGAGGCGTAGTCAAATCTGTAAGCAAAGAAACCACTTTTGAAGAAGATACATCTGACTTTAACTTAGTCCTTGAAACATTAGCCAAGCTCAGCCAAGGAATCTATGAAGAACTCGTAGAACGTAAACTGTTCTTCAAAACAGTGACTATTAAAATCCGTTATGAGAACTTTGAAACTCACACACATGGAAAGACCCTGCCTTTTTCCACGAATAATCTTCAAAGCCTCCAGAAAGCATCTAGAGAACTTATTCAACCATTTCTTAGCAAAAATAGAAAAGTAAGATTAGTAGGGGTGAGAGTGTCAAATTTCATCTCTAGCAAAGAACAGATAACTCTCATTTGATGATATTCTAGTAATAGCTTCAGGTGAAAGACAATAATAACTTATGCTCTTTTCAAAAGAAGATATACCCTGTAAAGGGTATGCGTGATTCCCCATTATTTTGGGGACGCACACCATTCGCGCTGTGCGCTTACCTTAAAATCTTACAGCAAAACAATATCAAACTTATGAAGAGAGAATCAACATTTAGGATGCGTGTGCAGAGATGAAAACTTATGTGCGGCTGCGAAAAATAGTTCTTCAATTAACATGTGGTGTTTAAGATGAGTTGGCCAACTAGGAAAGATTTGGAATTGTTGGGCAGCATGCCTAAAGACAAGCTACTGGAGCTTTTCTTTTTGCACATCAAGAATCTTTGGCGAGTTGACGGTCTGTATTTCCTTGGAATAGAAGAAAAATTTGGAACAGGGGCGGCTACTGAAATTGATGCAAACTGTTGGAAAGCCTTGGGTAAAATTGAGGCTAGAGAACTAAAAAAAATGTTAGGCGTGAAGGAGAATGTTGAGGCTCTGATGCAAACTTTGCGGAACACAAGTTGGGCTCTGTATCAGACCGAAAAACAATCTGAAGCATCGACTGAGAAAGGAACTTTCCGAGTAATACATTGTCGAACTCAAGAAACGAGAATAAACAAGGGCTTAGGCGAGTTTCCATGTAAACAAGTGCGATTTGGCTATCTCCAAAGTTTTGCAAAGGAGTTTAACCCAAACATGAAAGTAGTATGCAAAATGTGTCCTCCGGGGCCACATCCCAAAGGCATATGGTGTGAATGGGAGTTTACTCTACGTTAACTGCCTCAAGAAAAAACATGTTGGGTGATTATACTACATAGTAGTCGACAACTTTCTTCATGCGTTTTGGAGCCATTTTCTCGCTCAGTTTTTTGAGGATGCGAATCATCTGCGGCTGGAAGCGTGCAAGGTCTGTAAGCGTCACTAATCCCATTAACCGTCCACTTTCAACTACTGGAAGCTTTTTTATCTTCATTTTAAACATTAGCTTGGCAACTTCTTCCAATTCCATGTTTGGTTCCACGACAATTAGGGGTTGAGACATAACTGTCTCCACTTTTGTTCTTTTAGGATTCTTTGCTTGACTTACCACTCTTTTTAGCAAGTCTCGTTCTGTTAGTATGCCAACTGCTTTACTGTTTTTGGTAACAATTAGGCAGCCAATTTCAAACCTGTTCATGATGTCTGCCGCTTCCTTTACTGTTGATTTCTCATCTACCGTGATTACCTCTTTAACCATTACATCTTCAACCTTTAAGGACATAGATACACAACCACATTTAGTATTCTAAACTTGGCATATAAACTAACAAAGATTTACAGTTATTTCTTTTTAGTTTTTGTCTCTGCGTAGAAGGACAGACACATAGTGGCAGGGATTTTTCTTTTAACCATATGTGTCTTATAAGAAACTTCTTTTGGAATTGCTGAAACAGAAAAACTAAGAACCTCGTGATTGGGGTTCAAAAAGGTTAGTTTGGCGTAAACGGGGCCTTATTCCTACTCCAAGACCCTGCATAACTCGTCTATTATCCTCTTGACCCGTCCTTCAGTCGGTATTTTCGCCAACTCGAACTTTTCCCGCCGCCTATCTAGCGGGCGAGTTGCATCTATACCCATCTTAGTGGTCTTGCCAGACTCTTGGTTCGCAGAAGGATCCAACGTAGAACCTCGAGCACTTGGAATAGTAATCAAGTCTTCGTTCGCTTGAAAACGCGTTGCAATCGCCCACTCCACTTCCACAAGATTGTAAACATCTACATCTGCGTCAACAACTACTGCATGTTTGAGGCTTGGATGAGCGCCGAAAGTAGCCATCAAAACGTTTTTAGCGTCTCCATCTTTCTGCTTCTCGATTGAGACTATGGCGTGAAGCCAGCCGCACCCGCCGTAGCTGAGATTAACCGCTTTAACCTTTGGCACTGTGTTCGCAGCTGCCTCCCAAATCTTCACTTCCCGTGGCAAACCCATCAAGAGCTTGTGCTCGCTTCCAGAAGGGAGAAGCGCTTGGTAAACAGCGTCGTTACGCCGCATCACCCCAACCAACTCGATGACTGGCTGGCTTCTCTGAGCGTCATATGTGCCCGTTATGTCAACAAGCGGACCTTCCAAAACCTCTTCTTCAGTTGACATCACGCCTTCAAAAACGTATTCTGCTTCTGCAGGCGCATAAACATCTACATGTTTACACTTCACTAAGCTGAAATTGCCCTTAAGCAACGTATTGGCGATCTCGTATTCGCTGACGCCGAAAGACACTGGAGACGTAGCTGCCATCGAGATCGCTGGATGCAAACCTATGGAAATAGCCACTTCCAAGTCCTTTTTTGCCTCTTTCGTCATGCTCCACAACTTGTAAAGCTGCCGGGGCACAAGCCTGATGGCTAAGCGTTTGTCATCGAGCACCTGAAGCCTATGAATCGAAACGTTCTCAACCTTCTTATCCGGACTGCGCGCCGAGACTATGGCTGATGTTATGTAAGGACCAGCGTCTTTCTCAAAATGAGTTAGAATTGGAATTTTGGATAGCTGTGGCTTTTCCACAACTTCCTTAACTGGGCAGTCTTCAACAGTTTTTGGTTTGGTTGGCGAACACCAAGCTTCTGTTAGATGACGATACAGGTTTTCTTTTTCAACATCTAAAGCTTTGCAAAGTCTCTCTCGTGTTCCACAAACATTAGCCACAACTTTAGTCTCGTAGTTTTCAACATTGTCAAAAAGAAGAACTGGGCTGTCATGATCGAAGGCTTTCATTATAGAGGAGATTTCGAATCGTGGCGACACTCTTTCGCTTATATGCACCGCTTTCTGTTTCTTTTCTGTTTCTTGGAGAAAGCTTCGCAAACTCATATGCTGACACTCTCTCCTTCTCTATGCTCTTGTTCTGCTTTGTTTACTGTAGTGACTTTTTCGAAAAGCTTCATTAGGACCGGGTTCGCTTCGGTTTCGCTTATGGTTTTGAGGTATATGGAAACTAGGCCTATTTTGCCAGTTTTGTTTGCTAGGCGTTCTGCTAGCATGCGTGCTGTTGTGGTGTTTCTGTCTCCTAGAAGCACTGAAGACAAAAGTGGCGTAGCAATTAGTTCAGCGGTGGGGGGTACGGATGCTGCTAAGGTGCCTAGCTGGTCTTCCGCTTCGCTAAGTAAAACCAAGACCGCGTTTTTCGTCTCTATGTAAATAGCTAAAAGGCGCATATTCTTCTCTAAGATTTCTTCTTTCACTATTGTTGCTCTAGGCATTCAAAATCCACCGTATCATAATTAGCTCTACTTAACCATTATTTAGTGTTTAGTCAACGATTGTTTGAAGGAGCCTATTCAAGCCTCTTTATTATGTGGTATCCAAACTTCGTTTTCACGATAGGCGAAACTTGTCCTTTCTGAAGGGCGAACGCGGCTTTTTCGAATTCCTTCACCATCTTTCCTCTGCCGAAGGTCCCGATGTCTCCGCCACGTTTTCCTGAGGGACAGAGCGAAGCTTCCTTGGCGATGTTTGCGAATTTTTCTCTTTTCTTCAATCGTTCTAGAACCGTGTTTGCCTCTTTTTCCGTTTTTACAAGGATGTGGACGCAGTGAACTTTGTTTGGCATGAAGAACAATTGTGCGAAACTGTTTATAAGGTTCTCCGCTGCTGCTTTTGTTGACAACTTAAAAAGCGACCCTATAAATGCGGTTTTGCTTAATGCTTATCTCAAATGGCGACATACAACATGACCAAGAAAAGGGCAAACAAAATCTTGAAAGTGCTTCGAAAAGAGTTTAAGTTGCCAGACTGGAGGAGAAAGGAGAGAGACCCTTTCGAAACACTAATTGTCACCGTGATTTCGCAGAACACAAACGGCAGAAACACGGCTAGAGCTTTCGAAAACCTTTCGAACAAGTTTGAGATAACTCCCGAAGCCCTTTCGAAGGCTGACGTAGAAGAAGTTGAAGAAGCTCTCAAAGTGGCGGGTTTGTATCGAAACAAATCAAAAGTCATCAAAAAGCTTTCCCGTATCGTTCTGGAAGATTTTGGAGGTTCCCTAAACTTCATCTTTGGGACATCACTCGAACAAGCTCGTGAAAAATTGCTTGGGTTGCCAGGTGTGGGTTCGAAAACCGCTGATGTTGTGCTTCTTTTTAGTGCAAAGAAGCCAACCTTGCCGGTTGATACACACGTAAATAGAGTTTCGAAGAGACTGGGGCTAGTCGATGGGGGAGCCGATTACGAAGGCGTGAGAAAGAGGCTTCAACTACTTTTTGACTCTCAAGACTATTATGCTGTTCACATGTTGTTAATCTTGCATGGAAGAAGATATTGCAGAGCAAAGAAACCATTATGCAAGAAGTGTCCAGTTAATCAGTTGTGCCCGTTTACCTGAGTTTAAGATTAGCTCCAAACAGTCGTGGTTGTGCCGATTTCTCTGTATACATTATCTAGCCTCACCTTGCCTACTCGTATAGTAGCCACCTTTTGAGTTACTGGAGTGTAAACTTTCATAACTTTCCTTCTGTAATCAATGCCCCATATGATGCCTAGACCTAAAAACTTGTTTTCTTCATCATACAATCCCACAACTAAGCCTTTTTCATCGCCTTTCTGCACAACTCTGACTCTCTTCTTGAAAACTTCCTCAGCTTTATACAACCGTTCAAAGTCGAGTCTTTGACTTCGCCTCAAGACTACCCAAATGGCTTCAACTGTTTCTTTGCAGAAGACAGGTTGAATTCCCAGGGTTTTCTCTATTCTTCTTAACCGTTCATTGGTGAGAAATAGGCTTGGAGAAGAGTGTACCCCCTCTATTTTAGTCCAGTTAAGCGGGAAGCCTTCTACTTTAGCGTTTCTCAAGTATCTTTTGTAGCTTAGCTCACGGAGAGTTCTTCTTCTTTCTTCGTCACGTTTTCTGACAGCAGTAGACGGCTCCGCAGTTAAAACTCGATTTTTCTCAAGCTTGTCTATTATAGGCATAAGCTCTTTTTCTCTTTCTATCCCTACAACTACGTTAGGCACAATTGTTTCTGTCAACATAACTTTGTATTGAACAGCCTCTTCACCTTCAACCCAGCCGTCAGTATTTATCACTAAAAAACCCCTATTTTTTTGGAGAACACGCCCTTTGAAGTCAACAATGCAATCGGCAACACGTTCCTCTGCACCACTCGGGCTTGTAAGACCAAGAAAATACACGTCGTTAGCCTTGACATAAAATAAGTCCTTTACAGGTTTTTTGATGTAGGCTAAACCTATTGTAGCGGGCGGTCCTATATCTGATTGTCCCAAGTCAGCGTCAATGACAGCTACTGTTCGATTTGCTTTGATAGCAATGTTAGCTAAGAACGTACAAAGACTCGTCTTTCCAGAATCCATTTCACCCATAATCATGACAACTGTTGGTTTCTCCAGAGCAAGAATGTCTTCTGCTATCTTATGCCATGAGGCAGGAACGGTATCTCCATCAGCCTTTTCAACTATTGAGTTTTTACTATGCATTATGTCAAAAGTTGCTTCTTTTTTGACGTAGAAAGGCATACGTTTCCCATCTCTAATTACAATTGTTTCTCCAACACCTAACGGTGCACCAAGAACTTCTACTTCGCCTGAAACAAACCGTACTGAGGCTGGGCCGTTGACGAGTAGAGTTTTGTTAGCTGTAACTTCTTTAATCACTATTTTTTCCTTCTCGGCAGTACCCGACCTTGTCTTTGAGCGATTTTTATGGCTGAGCTGATATCTATTTTTCCTCTTCTATGTGAGGTTTCGCCGAGAGATTGGCTTGTTCCCTCTTCTCTTACGCTTTCAATGACCACGTTTCCCGGAAGAACCTCATTTAGACGGCGCCAAAGTTCTTCCGCATAAGAAGGTGCACCATTCCCGATTCTAATAATCGCGTGAGTGGCTGGTGTGCGGCTTAAAACGTCTTTTATTGTGTTTACTGTTTCGTTTAGGCTTGTACAGTTTTTGGTTTCGACCATATTTCCGTCTCCGAGAACTGCAGCGCCGAAGTTCTGACCAGGATCGACTCCTACTATGAGTCTTTCATACGTTCTCTTTCCTTTAACTATCCTAATTGCTTCATCTACAACCTCTACTGGATCTTTGCCTTCTTCGTATTCTAGCACATTTCCATATGTTATTTTCGGGTGCTCCTTCTTTGTCGTTATGACTACTTTTACGTCTATGGGAACTGTGTCATTTGGCGTTAAGCTTAAGAAAGACACGTTTCTCTTTTTAAGCTCATTAACTAGCAAGTAATAGGCTTTCCCAGAGACTGTTGCTACAGCGATTTTTGCTTTCATAGCTTAGTCCTTTCATGTTGACCATAGTCAACGTAAACAAAGTTATTAGTTTTTAGCAGGTATTAATCTGTTTTGACACGTGAGTCTCCTTTGCAAAAAATAATTCCCACAGGTTGCGGTTCACTAGATGAGCAATTGAGAGGCGGATTACTAGAGGGAAACATTGTGCTCGTTTACGGAGAAGCAGAAACTGGGAAAACGACATTGGCTATCCAATGCGCTGCTAACTGTGCAAGAATGGACTACAAAACAATTTTCATAGACTGCGACAACACTTTTTTTCCTAGGCGTATGGCTCAAATTGTTGCTGACGACTTTGAAGCGCTTGCGTCTCAAATTATTTTGATGAAACCTGAAGATTTTGAACAGCAAACTTTTGTGATCGATAGGCTAAGCGAATACATAAGCAGGAAAGTGGGGCTCATTGTTGTTGATACTGTTACAGGTCTATACCGTGAAAGATTAGGAGATGACATGAAGGAAACATTTGCCCTAAACCGTGAATTGAACCGTCAAATGGCATGTTTAGCTCAAATCACAAAAACTCAGAAGGTGGCGAGTTTGATTGTTAGTCAAGTGCGGAGCGTGGTTTTTGAGGAACGCGAACTAGTGCAACCCGTTGCTACAAGGGTTTTGAAGTTTTGGGCAGACACGATTATAAGCCTAAAGCCAACAGCCAAAGCAAACATAATCAAAGCCACAATGAAAACACATACAGATAAAAAGCCTGCAAAACCAATATTCTTGAAAATTGAAGAAAAAGGCTTACACGACTTTAGGAGATAAGCTTTCGGAAAGGAGATTTGATAAGGGACATGTCGCTGGAATTGGTCGCGGAATCTCTAATATACATATTTCCCGCCTACAGCGCCAATGCCGTTCCAGCAATATTAGGTGGAGGACAACCTTTAGACTTCGGCAAAAACTTTAAGGATACTCGACCAATTTTTGGTTCTCACAAGACTTTTAGAGGCTTCTTTGCAGGTTTACTTGTCGGAACATTAGTAGGCGTTGGAGAAAGCTTTGTTTTCAACAACTATAATCCATTGTTGGGTTTTGTGCTCTCTTTGGGCGCAGTAATGGGAGATTTGGCTGGCGCTTTTGTTAAGCGACGGCTAGGCTTTGCTCCTGGTGCTTTGTTCCCCATTGTTGATCAGGTTGGCTTTGTTTTGTGTGCATTGCTTTTTTCTCTTCCAATTGAGCCACCAACAATTGCCGAGGCGTTAATCATTCTCGTTGTCACAATACCGATACACCTTTTAACAAACTTTCTGGCGTATTTGGTGCGTTTGAAAAAGAAGCCGTGGTGACTTCTTCTAGGCGTCTGTTTTTCTATTATTGGAAGGGTTTTATTGTGCTTGGGAAAAGAAAGAATTCCACTAATACCCACCCGATTAGCAAGAGGATCAAGCCGATTAAGAGTGTGGTGTATGCTTCTCGTGGGCTGTAGGCATATTTGGTGCTTTGATACATCAATATTAGTCCTATGATGCCGAGTGAGTATAAAGTCATAGAGGCGATGCTTTCGCCCAAAAGTTGATCGTTTAGGGCTTGGGGGTAATAAGGTATGATTCTTCCGCCACTGATAAATGCCACTACTGGCTGTTCTATAAGGTCATATATTCCCCCTCCGAGCAGAAAGACAGAGGTTGCTATGGCTATGCCTGCTAAAAGAACGGTTGAGGGCTTGAGCGTCACGAGTTTCCAGTAGGCTTTCTGTAGATAATAGGAAAGCGATGAGGCACTTTTTCTTGCTTTGCGAGACATCCCTTTCTTTGCTCCTAAGAGTTAAGCATACTCTTCTTCCCTATATGCGTTCTCATAATCTACTTAAATATCCCTTCTCTGCCCAAACATATTCCTACTCTTTGCAGCCTATTGCTAAATAAAATCCCAAGTGAGTAGAAGAGACTCACACATCGTTTTCCCCAACCTTTAAACTTGACAAACCCTAAAGAAAATAGCCACACAAAAGGCGCACCACTATGCCCAACCCAAAACTACGCAGCATCCACAAAGCAGGCGTCCGAGTACTCAAAGCGATCTCCGCACCAATACGAATACAAATCCTAGCCCTACTCCTAGAATACGGTCCTATGTCTTATACAGAAATCATGAACACCTTAAAACTCGATGCTACCCGCGACGCCGGACGCTTCGCCTACCACCTCAAATCTCTCCTAAAAGCCGACCTTATCGAACCCGACGTAGAAACCAAAAACTATCGTCTAACAGACCTCGGCCGGCGCATTATCGAAATTACAGACGAAATAGATGACCGAACATACAAACGTAGAAAAATGCTCGTCCGCACCTCCCACCTGTCCATAGAAGAGTTCGACAGAAACAAAATCACCCAATCATTAATCACAGAAGCCAACGTCCCTACAGATCTTGCCCAAAAAATCGCTCGAGAGGCAGAAAAGCGTCTCCAGCAGTTCAAAACCAAATACTTAACAGCCCCTCTGATTCGTGAAATCGTCAACACAATTCTCCTAGAAAAACACTACGAAGAATACCGCCACAAACTCACGCGTCTTGGCCTCCCCGTCCACGAAGTTACCCGCCTGATTGACGCTCCAAAAACAAACGTAGAAGCAGTTCATAAGGCAGCAGGAAACGCAGTCATGGAAGAATACACTCTTCTCAGCATTTTGCCCCGCAGCATCTCAGATGCCTATCTAAGCGGCAGCCTGCATCTCAACAACCTAGGCACATGGACACTGAAACCAAACGAAATCACTCACAGCCTTCCATACTTCCTACAATTTCAAAAACCAAAAACCCTTGAAGCCGCCCTCAACATCACAACAAACGTCACCCGAAACACTGCAACAGAAACGACAGGGCAACAAAACTTAGACAACTTCAACATCCATCTGGCTCCCTACACAAAAGACATAGCTCCCAACAAAATCAAAGAACTCCTGCGCCTCTTTATCAAAAACCTAAATCAAACAACTCCAACGCCCACAACAATAAGCCTAGAGTTTTCAGCGGAAAAGAGCGCGGCATACGCTGATGAAACTCAACAGCTCACGCTCTTCCTGCTAGAAACATTAGCTGAAGAAAACAAAATACATCCACTAAAGAACCCAAAAATAATCATAAAAACGCAACGAGTTCTCAAAACTAGTGAGGCAGAATCTCTGCTGCATGAAGTACACAAACTAGCAGCAACAAGCATTCTCGTATACTTTGCTAACCTGTACCCAGATAACCAAATAAACGCTACATACACAGCTTCAGGTTTGAGACTTGCAGACGAATGGCAACAAGACTGGGAACTTGACACTCAACGAACAGGAAACCTAGACACAGCGACCATAAATCTGCCCAGAGTTTCCGTTGACGCCAAAGGCGACGAAGACAAATTCCTTGAACTCCTTGACGACCAGCTTAACATGGCCAAACAAGCCTTAGCAATCAAATATCAGACGATTAAAAAACGAGTAAAACAAAACCTCTTACCTTATTTGACGCAAAAAACAAACGGCGATCAGTACTTCAGATTAGAAAACACAACAAGAACAATAGTCTCTATGGGAATAAAGGAAGCCGTTCAAAAATTAATGGGCAAAGAGATTGCTGAAGATATTGGAAAAGCCTTCGTGATTACGGAAAGAATTTTGAAACACATTAACGCCTACGCGAAAAAACATGCCAAAAAACCGCAAGCTCGATTGACAACAGCTGTCATTCCAAACAGAACGGCAGCAAAGAGGCTTGCAATGCTAGACGTGGAGAAATATGGCTGGGGAGTTGTGAAAACGAAAGGCACAAGGGGGAATCCCTACTACTCAGACATAAACACAGTTTCCCCACTCGAAAAGGAACAATTTAACATTGAAGAACGAATACACCAACTAACCCTTGGCGGACACTTAGCCCTCATAGAGACCGAAGACCAGCAGCCCTCTGTAGAAGAACTGCTAGCCAAAACAAAACAATTGACCACAAGCAACATAGGCTTCTTCGCCTACAATCTCTCTTTTACATACTGCCACCATTGTAAAAGCACATCTCACGGAACACACCTAAAATGTCCCAACTGCGGCTCTACAAACATTTTAACTCTAAAACAGTTTTAACGAAAATAATGAAAAAACATGGGTTCTACATTTTTATGTCAAACACCGCGTATGTCAATTTTGGAGAGTAAAACTACAGAATTTTATATGATTTATTCTAAAAATTTCAAGTAGTCTGTCATATGTGCAAAATTCACAACTTTGTGTGTATAAAAACCATGGCTTAAGCATAGTCGACAATCTGTTTTTAGCATAAAATGTATATTGCAAGTTCTAAGAGCCTAGTGGCAGTATTGTGTTTTGCTGCGGGGGTTTTTCCACGAGCAAACAAGAATATTCCGTAGATTCACTCAAATATTTCCCGCGAGTCAGAACGTCCAGAATAATGTTCGAAGACTTCAACCCTAAAAAAATAAAAAATTCCCTAGTGAAAGAAACAGGACTTCCAGATGAAGTTGCAGACAAAATATCACTAGACATCGCAAACCGAATAAAAACATTAGATCTGGAGTTCTTATCTGCTCCGTTGATTCGCGAATTTGTATGTGTAGCACTGTTAGAGAACAACTTTGAACCTGCCAGAGCCCGATACACTAGGCTTGGTCTTCCACTATTTGATGTCGACAGGCTTATTCGCGCTGGCGACAAAGAAAACGCTAACCTTCAACACAATCCAGAAACAATTCACAAGCTCGCCGCCGACACCATCTTTGACCAATACGCGTTATTAAACTGTTTGCCACCACACTTGGCAGACGCCCACATTGCTGGTGCTATTCATATTCACGATCTTGAATATTTTGCGACTAGACCTTTCTGCCAAGAGCACGACTTGCGCTTCTTTCTTAAGACTGGCCTTATTGTTGACGGTCAGGGCGTGCATACGGCTGTTGCTGGCCCTGCGAAGCATCCTGAGGTGGCGATTTTGCATGCGGCGAAGGCTTTGGCGGCGGCGCAGACGAATTGGGCTGGTGGACAAGGGTATGACTTCTTTAATGTTTGGCTTGCTCCTTTTGTGCGGGGCATGTCATATGAGCGTATGAAGCAGTTGGCGCAGATGTACATTTACGAGATGTCGCAGATGTACGTCGCGCGGGGTGGTCAGACTGTGTTTTCCAGTATTGCTTTGGAGTGTGCGGTGCCCAAGATTATTTGGGATGTGCCTGTAGTTTTGCCTGGTGGAAAAGTTAGCGGGTTGGAGACGTATTTGGACTATTTTGATGAGGCTAATGCTTTCTTTAATGCTATCCTCGACGTTTACATGGGCGGGGACTATGTGGGGAAGCCGTTTAACTTTCCGAAGTGTGAGGTGAAGTTGCGGCGGGAGTATTTGGACAAGTTTGAGGATGAATATGTTAAGGTGGCTGCTTTGGCGTCGAAGTTTGGGACTCCTTACTTCCTTAATCTTTGCCCTGATTATATGCCAGATATTGTGAATAGTCAGTGTTGCCGGTTGATTTTTACGCCTGACAGTGACGAGTTGAAAGATTTTCATCGGGGTGCTATGCGGATGGGGAGTTTGCAGGTGGTGACTGTTAATTTGCCGAGGTTGGCTTATGAGGCGGGTGGGAACGATAATAGGTTGTTTGGGTTGTTGGATTTGCGTATGGATTTGGCTAAGGATGTGCTTTTGGTTAAGCGGGGTGTTGTTCGGAAGAGAATGGAGGGTGGTGCGTTGCCGTTTTGTAGTATGGATTGTTTTGGGGAGCCTTATTTGAATTTGGATAAGCAGGTGTTGAATGTTGGGTTTGTTGGTTTGAATGAGTTGTTGAAGGCGCACTTAGGCAGTGAACTGCACGAGGATGCGGGTGCTTGGCGTTTTGGGTTGCGGGTGATTAGGCACATGGTTGAAAGGGTAAATGGATACGCAGAAGAAACTGGTTATCGGTTTGGTTGCATCCAGACCCCCGCAGAGAGTTGTGCGCACAGGTTGGCTTTGGTTGACAGGAAGATTTTTGGAGATAAGGCGATGGTGCAGGGCGACTTGGGTAATGGTGGGATTTATTATACGAATAGTTCGCATGTGCGTCCTTCGGCTGGGATTCCGTTGTTGGAGCGGATTAAAATTGAATCTAGCTTCCACCCGTTAACCAAAGGCGGTGCGATTATGCATGTTTTTCTTGGGGAGAGTAGTCCGTCTGCGGAGTCGGTTTGGAGTTTGATTAGGCGTGTGGCTACGGAGTCGTTGGCGGCGTATTTTGCGTTGACTCGGGATATGACGATTTGCCGTAAATGTAATGGTGTAGAGGCGAATTTGCAGGCTCGGTGTAAGCGGTGTGGGGCTGAGGGTGATGATTTGGAGCATTGGTCGAGGATTACGGGGTATTATCAACAGTTGCGGGGTTGGAATGCGGGGAAGGTGCAGGAGTTTAAGGACAGACACAGATACACAGTCTAGCTATGGCAGAGACATGAAAGAACATATGAAAATCTATTTTGATACCAACGTTGCTGATTTCGCGTTTACTGCTAAATGTTGGGAGGAAAACAAGAAAGACGTAAAATTTTCTGGCAGTAAAGACATAGACATGACCAAAAACATCCTTGCTCTTAGGTACCTTCTTGATTTGAACATTGAATGGAACTTGACATTTGGTACATCTATACTGATGAAAAGAGAAATAGAAAAAATCAGATTTGAAGATAATCTTCGCTATTACGCCCAAAAACACCTTTTTCTTGAAACATTTTACTATACCCTAGAACACCTGTCATCAAGAATATTTGAAAAAAGACAAAGCAAAAAACCGAGTATCAAAGAAGAGAAAAGAATGGTTTCGAAAGAGGCTTATAGGAATTGTCGTAGACAAAGATGATGTCGAACATCTCCTTGAGTTTATGGAGAGTGGTTGGGATGTATTCTTGACTTTAGATATAAAGCACATTTTGAAGAGAAGAAAAATCTTAAGCGAGATCGGTCTAAATGTTTTCAGTCCTTTGGGGTTCATTAGAAGCTTCTTAAGTGTTGAAAGTGGAGATGAAGCATTAGAGTTGCTTAAAACTGCGCTACATGGATCTTGGTCGAGACATTTTATAATCGAAAATCCCATAGGAAATAGCAACATTTTCTAATAGTCCAGCACCGGCTTCAAAAAAGAAGGAATCCTCTGCCAAGCCCTCTGGACCCAATCAAGCACATGGATCGATGGCATCCTCCGCCAAGAATGGAAACAACCATAAATCTTGAAACCATAAATCCCAAATCCACATTCTTAATTCATAACTCTTTTACTCCTTTCTCCGCCGTACTATTCTATTTCAGAATCGGAGATGACAAAATTGAATAAGAAACAACTACTAATCATGATAATACCTCTAGCTCTTTTAACATTCATCCCTCTAATCGTACAAGCCGCCGAAATCACCACATGCACCTTCAACAAAACCGCCTACAACCAAGGCGAAACAGGCTACACATCAGTAACCATATACAACGACAAAGACGACAAAATCAGAGTCACCGAACTAACCGCCCACATAGACTACTACTACGAAGGAGGAACTGCCTACATCCAAACCTTCTACTACCGCACCACAGACCTTCCCGTAGAAATCCAACAAGGCCAAACAGAAACCCTCAATCTCCCCTTCACACTACCAAACAACATCGCTCCAGGCTACACAACCCTCCTCGTAAAAGCCAAAACCGAACAATGGAATAACAACTCTGAAACATGGTTCTCGTCAGAACACCCAACCTACCAACCAACACTCTACATAGAATCACCTTACAAACAGCAATTTGAAGACCAACAAGCAACCAACGACCAATTACAGGAACAAATACAGGAACTACAAGCAATTAACACCACCACAATAAATATAATGTATCTCTTAGGTGTTACCGCCATAATTTTCGCAGTGATAATGATGTTTCTCATAATCCTCAACAGAAAAGCAAGAGTAATACCGCAACCTGCAGTCTAAATACAAATCTTACACCATCCTTAATTTTTTTCAAAATCCAATGGACAGACGCCCACATATACGGCATACTCAGAATGGAAACAACCAGAAATACTAGCCTAAATTTCGAACTTCCCATCTCTCAAAACTATCTTCGTTTCTCCATCTTTTCCCGTAACCTTCACTGTTGGCTTAGAAACAAGAAAATCCATGTGATTACTCGAAACATTCCTTCCACCCGGCATATCCGTATTATGCCCAAACGCAGTATGAATAGTCCCAAGAATCTTCTCAGCCTCCAAAAACTCCTCCAACGACTTAGCCTTCGGATTAACCCCAAACGCAAACTCGCCCACCACCTTAGCCCATTCATCCGTACCCAAAGCACTCCTAACCTGCTTAAGTGCCTCTTTGTCCTCCGAAACCGTGCCTACCACCTCACCCTTCTCCACCATAAGCTCAACAGGACTCTTCAAACGACCAACCCCCCCAACAGCCACATCACACACAAGCCTACCCTCCAAAGAATCCTCAACAGGCGCCACAATAACCTCCCCAGTCGGCAAATTCATCCACCTCAACGACTTCCAATCAACAACCGTATCAGTAAAAAACTCCCTCCCCACAACACTAAACGAAACATCAGTACCCGAAGGAGACACAACCTCAACCCCTGCAGGCTGCCCCAACTCCCTCATAAGCCTACCAGCGAAACCCTGCATACTCCTATGCTCCTCAGCAGACAACGCCAACGCCCCATCAGTAAGCATCCGCAAACTCACACCAGGACAATGACCCAAACGAACTCTCCCCCCCCTCGTCTCCAAATGAATAAGCTTAATCCGAAACGGCACCTCCTCCCCAACCCCCCGCAACAAATTCACGTACAAATCAGGCTTCTGTCCACTCAAAACCTCCAAAAGATGCCTAGGAACCTCCCTCCTAAACCCTCCACCAGTTTTTAAGACTATAAACCTCGTCCAAAGCCCCAAAGCCAAAGCACCCTCAGCAAACGCCCTTCCAACCTCAACCTTCACATCATCACAAAAAACCACAACCCGCTCACCAGTCACAGCCCCAAAAACACACCCAAAAGCATTCCTAGCAGCTTCCCAACCACGCAAACAAACCACCACACTCCCTAATACAGCAACCAACAAAATAAACTTTAAACTACAACACATATTTGGAACCAAATAGTCTAGTCTCTGCGCGGAGAACACACACCCTTAAAAACCACAACACACCCCTCTAAAACGAAGCACACCCATGACACTCACACTTTTCGACCCCTGGAAATCAAAACTATGCACCTGCCCAACAAAACTAACCCTAAACCCATACACAGGCTGCCCCCACCAATGCACATATTGCTACGCCAGCTCCTACATACCCAACTTCTCCCACTGCAGACCAAAGAAAAACCTAATTCCAAAACTCAAAAAAGAAGCAACCAAACTAAACGGCGAACTCATTTCCATCGCTAACTCCAGCGACCCCTATCCCCCAATGGAAAAAACTTTAGGTCTAACAAGAACATGCCTCCACATTCTTTCAAAACACAATTGTAAACTTCAACTAGTGACAAAATCCCCCCTCGTAACAAGAGACATTGATATACTCCAAAAAACACCCAGCATGGTCTCCATAACCATAACAACAGAAAACGACAAAACCGCAAAATCCCTCGAACCCTTTGCTCCACCACCCTCAAAACGATTAAAAACGTTAAAAAAACTAGTTCAAGAAAACATTCCAGTATCCGCTCGCATTGACCCCATAATCCCCTTTATTAATGACAACCCAGAAAAACTCATCAAAAAACTGGCTTCAATTAGAGTCTCCCACATCACATGCAGCACATATAAAGTCAAGCATGACAACTGGAAAAGGTTTACTCACGCCTTTCCTTCCCTAGCTAAATCGTTACAACCCTTATACTTCGAGAAAGGAGAACGAATAGGGCGAAGCTTTTATCTTCCAAAACAGATGAGACAAGGAATAATAAAAAAAGTTAAGGAACTAGTCGAGAACGAAGGACTAAAATTGTCTAGCTGTAGAGAAGGCTTCCCGCAACTTAACTCAGCGATTTGCGATGGTTCATGGCTGATACCTTCGCTGGATACAGGACCTACTAAGAAATGCCATTGAAAATTACTTCTAGAAAGTTAAGCTTTTAAGCCTTATCAATGAACCGACTGACAGTAGGCACATCCGGCGACAAGCCTCTCCTCTCCCTAGTTACTCTAATAACCTCTGCAGTAACACTCTCTGGTGCCTTTTCCCAATGATCAAAAGTACTCTGCCAAAAAGCATGCCCTGAAGTAGCCGACCGCATTTCAGCAGACAATCCGAAAGTTTCAGCGACTGGAATAAATCCCGTGATCATCGTTAAAGGGCCTTTCTGCTCCGAGGCAACGATACGTCCCCGCTTCCTTGTAATCAGACTAGAAACTTCACCAACCCATTGAGCTGGTACTGACACACCAGTTTTGTAAACAGGCTCAAGAATGACAGGCTTCGACGACAAGAAGGAACCTAGAATTCCGCGTCGAGCAGCTGGCATGATTTGCGCCGGGCCCCTATGCACTGGGTCTTCATGTAACGAAGCGTCCATAAGCTTCACTTTTAACCCTCTCATAGGCTCTTCGCACAGTGGCCCATTCTGACATGCCCATCTGAAACCTGAAATTACCATGGTTCGAACTTCACGTAGATATTGTACTCCTTTCGTCAAGTCAACCAGAACATTCCTATGTTCTTCCAATGTCCATACATTTCTCGCTTCTTCTGTGGGCCAACCTGCTTCCTTCAAAATTGTGCCCATTTTCTTCCTTCCCATCTCCTCTGCCAAGTCGCCCTTCTCGATCAATTGAATAATGTTCTCTTCAAGCGGCTCTACTTGTATCCAAAACTTGCTGTGTTTGTTTGGGCTTTTTGCCATGGCAATAATTCCAGGTGATAGTGTAGATTCTCTGTAGACCACTAGTGGTTTGGATGTGATTATTTCGAGGTCTCCGCTTGCGTATTCTTTGAGGAACTTTACTGCGATTTCTAGGTGCAGTTCGCCCATGCCGCTTAGCAAGTATTCACCGGTTTCTTTGTTTATGCTTGTTACGAGGTTTGGATCTTCGATAGCTAGGCGGTTCATAACGTCGATGAGGCGAGGTAAATCTTTTGGGTGTTTGGGTTCGATGGCAATTGTGATGACGGGTTCGGAGACGTACTTTATACGTTCAAAGGGGACCATTCCATCTTTATGGTTGATGCTGACTAGGGTTTCGCCTGCTCTTGCTTGGTCGAGGCCGAGGAGTGCTGCTATGTTACCTGCATCTATTTGGTCGACGACATCTCTGAAGGCGCCCATATACATGGAGACTTGTTGTATGCGGTAGTTTCTTTTCGTGCCTACTAGGTATACTTGTTCTCCTTCTCTTACAACTCCCGAGAAGATGCGTCCAGTTGCAACTAGTCCAGCATGGGGATCCATTTGTGCTAGTGTGATGCACATTACTGTGGGACCTTTAGGGTCAGCGTTGAGCATTGCTTTTCCCAGTTCTGAGTCGATGTCGCCCTTCCAAACTTTTGGGATCCTGTATTTTTGGGCTTCTAGAGGGTTAGGTAGATGTTTTACGACCATTGTTAGGATGGCTTTGTGGAGGGGAAGTTTATTGGGTAGTTCTTCGACTTTTTCGTTTTTGTAAGCGTCTATTATGTCGTTGAATTTGATGTTCTTTTCTTGGGCAATGTCAACTGTGAATCCCCAGCGGTGGAGAGCTGAGCCGAAGGCGACTGTGCCTTCTGCAGGGTCAACTTTCCAGTTTTCTTTTTGTTCGGCTTCGCCGTATAAAGCGATGAGGTTGTTGAAGTCGCGTATTATGCGGGCGAGTTTTTTTTGGATTTCGTTGGGGCCGAGTTTGAGTTCTTTGATGAGACGGTCAACTTTGTTTATGAATAGTACGGGTTTTACGCGTTCGTTTAGAGCTTGGCGAGTGACTGTTTCGGTTTGAACCATGACTTCTTCGACTGCGTCTATGACTACTACTACTCCGTCTATGGCTCTTAAGGCGCGTGTGACTTTCCCTGTGAAGTCTACGTGGCCTGGGGTGTCGATGAGGTTGATGAGGTAGGGTGTTCCTTTTTCTTCGTGGAGGAGGCTTATGTTGGCTGTTTTTATTGTGATGCCGCGTTTTTGTTCTTCTTCGAGGTAGTCGAGGGCTCGGGCTTCGCCTGCGATTTTGGGGCTTAGGAGGCCTGCTTCAGTGAGTAGGCTGTCTGTCATGGTGGTTTTGCCGTGGTCTATGTGGGCGATTATGCCGATGTCTCGTATGTTTTCTTTTTTATTCATGAGTTCGAGCATGTCTTTGGTTTGTTTGAATCTGGGCAATGTTATGTGTTCCTTTTTTGCTTGTGAGCTTACATGGTTGTAATGGTTGTCTCCTATTAACTTTACTGAGTATGAATGAGGTGTGTGTTTGGCGTGGTGACTGGACTGCTCTATTTGGTTTCTAGTAGGTTTGATGTTTTGTCGAGTAGAAGCTCTGTCTAATCTGGGATTTGCAGCTATTGCGTTTTTGCTAGGATCATGAAAATTCCGAGAGTTATTAAGGCTACGCCGCTAATATTGAAAAAGATGGAGTATGTTAAACCGGGGCTCGTAGTGGTGTTGTAGATCACTATTGCGCCGATGAGAATTATTAATAGAGCAAAGAATTTCTCTGCGATTGTGAAACCTGTCGAGTCTTCTTCTCTGCTCACGTCATAACACCTTTGCGGTTAAGGCTTACATATGGTTGTCTAAGTTTTATTTTAATCTTCTTAAGCGTATATGATGCCTATTTTGTTTCCCTTAGTTTGGCTGGCAAGTACTCGTCTACGATGTATGTGAGACCGTAACGGCTGAAGGCTTCCTGTTCTGCTTTCTTCCGAATTTTCATGAATGTCTTTATCTCTCGCTGCCACAGCTTGTCCTTGTATCGTGGGTCTCGCTGCAGCTCGTGAAGACGTTTTATGTCGATTTCTGTTAAGGGATCGCTCGGCAGCTTATAATCAACTATGTCCGTCGCCCAAACTCCGCTCCATTTTGCGTCAGGCGTCGTTAAGTCTCGAAGATGGGCGGCGTTAGCTGAGCCTGAAATTATGACCATGGCAATGTGCATTCCCCATGGGTCGCCGTCTGTCAAAATATAAACTGGCAATTCCAATTCCTTGTTAAGTCTACGAATAAAGTGGCGTGTAGCTCGGGGAGCCTGCCCCGCAGTCAAGACAAGCAGCGCGTTGTGTTTTTTGTGCACGTTTTCTTCGATAAACCGGGTGAACAAACCGCCCTTCTCGATAGCGATTACTTTGTCTGCGCTGGTTTTCACGAACTCGCTGTATGTCAATGCTGGGCCTACCATTAAGCCGTCTGGGTGCGATGTCAGGTTCATTTGTCTTCCTTCATAGCCTGGCACGGTGTATTCGATTGTTAAGTCGCCGAAGACGGCGGAACGTTCCTCTGGGAAAACATTGAAGTCTTCTCTGGCAAGACCTATTGTTGTTTCCAAGTCTGTGATTATGTTGTCTGATTCTGACTGGTCTTTGAAGGACATGTTGTAGGCTTGGGCTGAATAGTAAACGTCTCGAAGGGTTGAGGTTTTGCGTTGAGTTGAGAGTTTATGGGCGAAGAAGGCTGTCCAAACAAGCTGGGTGAAAGGGCGGATGTGACGGATGTTTCGAGCACTCCGCTTGACTCTTCTTTCTCCTAGGATGTATTGCCGAAGCTCGGGACTGTAGCAAATATTCTCTGTGGAACGGCTGGGCATCTTAATCCACGGAAACTCACCTTGCTCCATCTGGCGATAAAGCGTTTCACCAAGCTTTTCCAAGTATGATACTGTTTCCTTTTTCTTCTCCACTGCTGAAACGTTATTTTCTTGTTTCTTTTCCTCCAATCCTGTTCACACTCTCTAACAACTTTCTAATGTCAGGCTCTCTTTCCATACCAGCTAGTTCTGTAGAAAACTCGGCAATCTTTGGCAGATACTTGGAGAAAACACTTAGCCGCCTCTTCTCCTTCTCCACGTGTTCACGCTTTGACAGAAAACGTTGAAGTTTCCGTGCTGCCTCTCGTACACCGTTTAAGACCTCCCTCTTAACCTCAGGTCTATCGGCAATAAACTCTTTGCCCACAGTCTTGTACGGAATTTTGGTGCTGCAAATGTGAACCAGCACGACAATGGGCATGTCCTGCGAGACCTTGTATCTACGCCAGTTCATGGCTTTGATGACGCGGAACGAAACGTCGCTGGCTTCGTCGTAAAGAAGAGGAATACGATTGGCAAAACGGTAGAGTACGAACTCTCCTTTTTTTGAAATGTCTCCCCCGTAGGCTATTGCCGTTTCTACGATGAAAGGGTGACCTGCGTAAGTGGAAGGTTTGCGTTGGCAAACCGCGATAAATTCTGGTTTCAGCTCCTTCAAAATTCCAGCTCTCAACAATTCTTCCCCAAGAGGTGAGAGGCAACTTGCGCTTGGCGGTCGAAACTCTTCGAAGTGCTTCATCATCTGCACAAGTTTCACGATTTCTTGGGGCCCCAGCTTTTTCGGGTTTTTTGTTTTTGGAATGACAGCGAATTCAAGAAATTTGTGGGCTACGTTTTCGCTTACTCTGTGAAAGTGGGTTCTCAAAAAATCTAACATTTTTCGACGAGGTGTCATTTGTATGAGGCGTTTAACCGTTTCCACATCCACCCCATATGGGTGGGGTAATGTTTCTTTGGGTGGAGGAGGCATTTTCGTTGTTACGCGTGTGAATTTGTATAGGCGTCCTTTTGGGTCGACGAAGGTTATGTTGGCGTAGGGATTTACAAGTGCCGTTTGTTTCAAGTATTCCAAGATTTTTGGCATAGCGCGGAAATAGTCGCCTTCGAGATGAAACTCTACAATTGTTCCATGCCACTGTTCCTTATTTATCAAAACTTTGCGTTCTAGAATTATCGGCTTGTTTCTTTGAATGTCAATCATTATGCTATACTCGTAGACTTTCGTGGAGCCTGTGCTTGAGACTATGTGGGCTGGTTTGTGAGTGGTAATTTGTCCATACAGAACTGCCATTGTGCCGCCTAGTCCAAAGGTTCCTCGAGACTGTTTTAACTTGTATTTTGAGCCGAAGAGCACTTGTCCGAAGGCTGAAGGAATGTGGCGCGAGGTTATTCCTGAGCCATTATCTTCAACTCTCAACCTGTAAACTCCTGTCTCTGAGCCACCTTCGCCGTAAGTTAAACGGACGTAGATTTCTGGAGGAACCTTTGCCAGTTCTGCGGCGTCTAGAGAGTTTTCCACGAGCTCTCTTATGGAGGCGAATATAGCACGAGATGGGTTAGTGAAGCCTGCTATGTCGCGATTACGATAGAAGAAGTCGGCTGGGCTGATTTCCTCGAATACCTGACTTACCATCCCGCTTTCTCCACTTTTTCACCTATTAGTGGGTATATGTTGTGGCATGTAGAAATATATCTTTTCACAACAAATAAGGCAATTTTCTGCAACTACTTTGGTTTTTGTGTCGTTTGCCGCCGAGATAGAACCAAAGAAGCACATATACAGACGCTTTGCACTTCAAGCTGTCTCGTAGGGCTTCTTCCATAGCTCCATCTTCTTTTTCTTTAACTCTCTCCTTTTTGCATGTAGAAACCTGTACACCGAAGTATGTAAACGTCCACGAATAAACATCTCAATGGCCTGCCGAGCGATTTCAGCCTCTTCAATAGCGCCGATGATGCTGATTGTGTGACCATAAACCGACACATAAGTATCCGTCAGCTCCTCAATAAGTCGCCTAGTCTTCCCCTCCCTGCCAATAATCCTCCCACTTAACCGCTTAATATCAGACTCCGACTTCCCGACAAAGTCTCTCAAATCAATAACCATCAACATAGCCTCCTTCTCATCTAGAAGCCTTCCAGCTTTCTCCGGAGAGAAACCTCTACCGATAGCTAAAACGATCTCTTTTGCCCTAAAAAGTGTTGAAGGATCAATTGTCTCAGGTGCAAGAATGATGCTGACATCGCCGCTTTCACTGTCAATACCAAGACATATTCCCAGTTTCTTTTCAATTAGCTCTTTTGTAGAAGCATTCGGGCCTATAAGAACACCTATACGGCTTTTCGGAATTTTCACAAAAGTGCTAGGTCTCGCCATGTTCTGTAACTTTCCTGTACATCTCATCAGTCGATAAAACATCTACCCCTAGCTTTTTAAAATGCCTATTAAGGTTTTGCAGATCGCGTTTGAGAAACGTGGTCGCCAAGGGGTGGGAAAGAAGCACAGCTTGCGCCATGTCGAAAAGCACTGGCTTGCCCCTCCAAACCATTACGTTGTACTCACTTATGTCGCCATGAACCAGTTCTGCTCGTTGATAAAGTCGTCTAATATACTCCAAGAGCTGGTTGTAGATGAATTCAGGGTTTTTAGGAGTCAATTCTTTCAGTTCTGGAGCGGGATTACCATCTTTGCCGACAAACCGCATAACCAACACGTTTTTTCTTATCGCAACAGGTTTAGGAACCCTAACTTTTGCCTTTAGAGCCAAATGCAGATTTTTGAACTCCTTCAGCGCCCACGCAAAAACCAGCGAACGGGTGTCGCGTCTCATGTGCTTAAATCTTGGGTCGCCTTCAAGGTATTTGAGTTTGCCTTTTTTGAACTCCGCTGCGATTGTTAAATAAATCTTTATAGCCAACTCTTTTCCATCTCGATCTTTTCCCCAGTAAATTCTTGCCTCCTTTCCAGCTTTTACTACGCCGTGAATTTCGTCTATTACGCCTTTGTTTAAGAACTCATAAATGGTCATGAGGGTGGACTTGTCGAAAACTTCTTCCAAAACCTCGTATTCTTCACTTCTTTTTTCCTTCAACAATTGTTCTGTTTCATATTTTTCCTCTTTTTGTCTGAGTCTTTTATCCACCCGTTCTCGATAAGCCACCAAAACTTTCCTCGCTTAAATGGTTAAAAGACCCTTTTTGCGAAGCATCTCCGCCTGCGCTCTAGTGTAGCGCCAAAAAATATCGCCTCTCTTGTCGCTTTGAAAATCCCACGGTGAAACCAAAACAACATCACCTTGTCTAATCCAAACTCGCCTTTTCATTTTTCCTCGTATACGACAGAGACGTTCATACCCATCTTGACATTTCACTAAAACTCGATCAAAACCCAAGAGTTTTACAGCTATGCCTAACACGTCGCCTGGAGCAGGCATAACCACCCTGCTAAGTGCCTCTTCACTTAAGACCTTCTTTTTACCCAAACAGCCACCTCAAAAAGGCTCTGTATCGTTCCTTAAAGACGTAAGTGTTCCTTATAATATATTCCATCTACAACTTCACGATTTGAGCGTGAGGAACACCCTCAATCTCAATAACTGCATCAGGATGCACCAAGCCCTTTTTTATAGCCCTTTTCACAATCTTTCGTCCAACCATGTTAACTATAGTTGACTGTTGGATCAGGTCTATGGCTTCTTCTAGGCTGACTAGAGAGCCTTTGTAGAATTTTTCTTGGATGCGAAAGACTATTTTTCCCTCTTTCAAAGTTTTGCCTAGCATGTCGGTGTCGCACATCGCTAGGAGGACGCGTTTGCCACATCTTCGCAGGTTTATGTAAACGTCCAAGAGTTTTCCGCTTCTATGAGCCTAGATAGCTTTGACGGATGATTTTGCGCCGCATGCCTCGCATACTAAAAAGAAGAGACGTTTCTCTTTCACGACTTTTGTGTCTGGGCGTTTACAGACGGGACATACGACAAAGCTTTCAGTGTAAATCCTCACTAAGCGTTCAAGCGTGTTGTGGGGGAACTTGCCCTGAAACGTGGCACGTGTCTCTTCCAAGGTGCCAGCCGTCGCCATCTCATTTGTTAAAAACTTCATCAGGTGCCGCGGGTCTCGATTTAACGCGTCAGCAATTTCCTTGAAGTTATGGATGTATGTGCGCATGCCAATTACTGAGGAGCGCACTCTGGGAACTTCGAAGCGTTCACCTGTGCCTTTTTCTTGTGGGAGTTGGGATTGAGCACGTTTTAGGAGTTCTTTGTAGCTTTTCATTAGTCGACGCCTCCATGTTCGGTGCTTAAGGAGAAGAAAGCGAAGTTTAAAAGCTTTTAACAATATGAGTTCAATAGCTTTAGTTTGGAAGGTGTGTTCTATGGGTTATGTCTATCTTTATACGGGAACCGGAGGCGGAAAAACGGCTAACGCTCTAGGCTTAGCTTTACGCTCAGTAGGCCACTGCCACACTGTTGTTATAATTCAGTTTTTGAAATGGTGGAAAAACACAGGCGAATATAAGATAAGGAACATGCTTAAACCGTACTATGAAATCTACCAGTTCGGTCGTGAGGGGTGGCATGGGTTAGACAATCTGGATGAGAGAGACCGAAAGCTGGCAAAGGAGGGACTTGCTTTCGCCAAGAAAATTGTTGAGGAAAAGAAGCCACACCTGCTTGTCCTAGATGAAATTAACTTGGCGGTTTATTGTAAGCTCTTAGATGTGGAAGAGGTTATCGCTTCTCTCGACAGTACGCCGAAAAAGACAGATGTTGTTTTGACTGGGCGGTTTGCGCCGAGGGAGCTTTTTGATAGAGCGGATTTTGTCAACGAAATTTTGGACATTAAATATCCGGAAGAGCCAATTTCTACGAAGGGTATCCAGTATTGAAGAGAGAGCCAAGTTATGGAAGATGATACACCTATTCTTACCCCTCAAGGCTTCTTGCGACACGTAGCTTCTGCAAGAAGCGTAGGTGTAGAAACGTTTCAGATACCTCCACGAATGATTATTGTCTATCAACGCCGCCACTTTGACTTTGTCAATCAGCTCATTGATGGCAAACCCGCTGAATGGTGGTGGTATGGCGACCGCTTACGTATGCATATCGGTTCTTTTAACAATGTCAAAATCGTCGCAGTAACGAATTTCGTCGGTTCTCCAGCTGCAGCAATGGGATTCGAAGAGTTGATTGCGTGCGGTGCCAGAAAGATTTTCGAAGTGGGAATTTCAGGTGGAATACAACCTTTCTTGAAACCCGGAGATATCGTTGTTGCTATTGAGGCAGTATGCGACGAAGGCACCACGCATCAATATTTTCCAAACCTACGAAGGTTGGCGGCTTCTCCTATTTTGAAGAGGCGTCTGATTGAGGCTTTAAACAAGAGCCGTGTAAACCATCAGGTAGGAGCAGTTTTGACCACTGACGGCGTATATAGAGAGACAAGAAGCAAAATGGCAAAGTTTCGGAAAATGGGTGTCTTAGCGGTTAACATGGAAACCTCTGCTCTCTATGCCGTGGCAAAATATCGAGGCGTGGAAATAGCTTCTGCAAATGTAATCTCTGACCTTCTAACCGAGTCTGGATGGCAACCAGCTTTCAACGAAAAGCGAGTTTTGAACAACGCAGAGACCCTGTTGAGGGTGGTTGTAGAGGCTGTTTCAAAAGCTTAAAGATATAGTTCTGAGAATCCTTTATTTCTTACTCGCTGGTGTATAGTCTTGGTCGAATCCTATACACATCCTTATATTCCAAACTCGAAGCCAGAAATCAAAAGGGCTATGATGAAAGAAATTGGCATAGAAAACATCAATGCACTGTACAAAGACGTCCCAGAACGATTTATGCTGAAACACAGATTGAACCTGCCCTGTCCCATATCTGAATATGAAGTCAAACGCCACGTAGAGTCGCTGTTGGCTAGGAACAAAACTAGTCAAGACATGCCTGTCTTTTTAGGCGCCGGATGTTGGCCGCACTATGTGCCTGCAGTGGTTGAAAACATCATTCAACGTACAGAACTCCTAACCTCCTACACGCCCTATCAACCAGAGATCTCCCAAGGCATGCTTCAACTGCTTTTCGAATATCAAAGCATGATATGCGAACTAACAGGCATGGACGTGGCTAACAGTTCTTTATACGATTGGGCATCTGCTTTAGGAGAGGCTGCACGAATGGCTATGCGCTTAACGGGTCGCCGAGAAGTTCTCGTTCCTAAGATTATTCATCCTGAACGCTATGCCACCTTGGCGACGTACATTGAGCCGGCAGGGATGCATGTTCGCAAAGTTGATTATGAAAAGGCAACGGGACAGTTATGCCTAGAAGACTTGAAGGCAAAGATTTCCGATAAGACCGCAGCCGTTTACATTGAAAACCCTTCATACTTGGGATTTATTGAAACAAGAGGCGAGGAAGCTGCAAAAATTGCTCATGAACATGGAGCCTTGTTTGTCGTTGGCGTTGACCCCACTTCGCTTGGGATTTTGAAACCGCCTGGAGATTATGGTGCGGAGATCGTTATTGGGGAGGGTCAACCTCTTGGGAATCCCATGAATTTCGGTGGTCCTTTGCTCGGGGTTTTTGCTTGTCGAGGTGACATGTCTGTGATTCGGCAGATGCCTGGGCGGATTATTGGTATGACAACCACTCAAGATGGGAGCAGTAAGGGATTTTGTATGGTGCTTCAGACGCGAGAGCAGCATATTCGGCGGCAAAAAGCCACATCTAACGTCTGCACTAATGAGTCTCTATGTGCTGCGGCTTCTGCGGTTTACTTAGCACTACTTGGACCCAATGGTTTGAAAGAGCTGGGCGAGGCTATTATGCTCAAGTCGCATTACACGATGAAGCGTTTATCAGAGATTGAAGGAGTCAGAACGCCTGTTTTTCAATCTTGCCACTTTCAAGAGTTCACAGTAAACTTTGTCAATAGGCGTGTTGGCGAAGTACATGAAAGACTTTCAAAACGTAATGTTCATGGCGGAAAGGACATTTCAAAAGAGTTTCCAGAGCTTGGTGAAACGGCGCTCTACTGTGTCACAGAGGTGCATTCAAAAACGGACATCGATGGTCTGGCAGATGGTTTGGAAGAAATTTTGTGGCGAGGTGAAAGCTGATGGCAGAGTTTAGGCAGGCTCGCTGGAACGAACATGTTGTCTTTGAGCTTGGACACGGTGGTCGAAGAGGATACATCATGCCTAAAGTTGATGAATCTATTAGGCAAATAGTGGGCGATGTACAAGCCTTGCTACCTGAGAAAGTACGTCGCCAATCACTTCCAGAACTGCCTGAGCTGTCGGAGGTTGAAGTTGTTCGTCACTTCACGAGGCTTTCTCAGATGAACTATGGTGTGGATTTGGGGCTTTATCCTCTTGGAAGTTGCACGATGAAATACAACCCAAAGATCAACGACCTCTTAGCTAGTTTGTCCTCTTTGACGCAGCTTCATCCTTACCAAGACGAGAAAACCGTGCAAGGCATGCTAGAAATTCTCTACACTCTAAGCGAGTGGCTGGCTGAAATCACAGGCACCTACCAAGTTTCCCTCCAACCTGCGGCAGGAGCGCATGGCGAATTTTTAGGCGCACTCATAATGCGAGCTTATCACAAGCTTAACGGAAATCTCTCCAACCGGACAGAGCTCATAGTGCCTGACTCTGCACATGGAACCAACCCTGCAAGTGCCACAATGGGGGGCTTCAATGTAATAATTGTGCCATCTGATAAAACTGGATGTATAGACATTGACGCCCTAAAAACGGCAGTTTCAAACCGAACAGCAGGCCTGATGCTCACCAACCCAAACACGTTAGGAATCTTTGAAGAAAACATAGAAGAAATAGCAGACACAGTTCACAACGCTGGCGGACTGCTCTACTACGACGGTGCAAACCTCAACGCCATCCTCGGCAAGGCTAGACCTGGCGACATGGGCTTTGACATAGTCCACATCAACATTCACAAAACTTTTGGCACGCCTCATGGTGGAGGAGGACCGGGTGCAGGACCGGTAGGTGTATCTGAAGAGTTGGAAAAGTTTCTTCCCGTTCCACGAATAGTCTTCGACAGCGAAAGCTATCACTTAAGCTACGACAGACCCCACAGCGTCGGCAAAATCAGAAGCTTCTACGGAAACGTGGCAGTTCTTCTTAGAGCATACGCTTACATACTCAGCTTAGGCGCCGAAGGATTAAAGGAAGCTGCAGAGATTTCAGTGTTAAACGCCAACTACCTAGTCAAGAAGATAAGGGAAATCGGTGCGTATGAGCTGCCTTACGGTGCAAAAAGACCGAGAAAACACGAGTGTGTATTCAGCACAAACCCTCTTCGGAAAGAGAAAGGCGTAAGAGCCATAGACGTTTCTAAGCGTCTCCTCGACTATGGGATTCATGCACCCACAAGTTATTTTCCGTTGATTGTGGAAGAGGCTTTGATGATTGAACCGACTGAATCTTTCGAGAAAGAGGAACTTGACCGCTTCGTTAGTGTCATGTGGAAGATTGCCGAAGAAGCAAAATTCAACCCAGAGCTAGTTTTGAAGGCGCCCCAAAACACTGCCATAACGCGGTTGGACGAAGTGAAAGCCTCGCATCCAAGAACCATGGCGGTGAGCTGGAAAATGTATACTGAGAAAACAGCCAAATGACAAGTCGAGTCACTGCGCAGAGATTATCCGAAAAACACTGTAAAGAGACAATCTTCCGGTGGTTGGAATATGCAACATGAAGCTAAGCTTTAGAGATTGGGGGAAGGGGGGGAGAAAGGAGAAGTCGAGAAGGCCATTTTGCAGTTACTTTGTATTTTATTAGTTTCCCCAGAATATATCTAGAGGTGTCAGCAATAGTTAAGTTTTGACTTCCTTGAGAAGGGTTTATTTTAGATTCTACGCATAATTACTGCAAAGGGAGTTGGGCCGTGAGAGTTTCTGTGCGGATGTTTACAACTTTGCGCGAGTTAGCTGGAAAAGGCGAAGAGACTCTGGAGTTCGGTGTAGGAGTTGTGACTGTCAAAGATGTACTAGGAGAATTAGTGAGGCGGCACGGGAAAGCGTTCAAAGACTACTTGTACGATGAGGAGGAAAGAGTGGAGGAGCATTTGCAGCTACTCGTTAATGGGAAACGTGTGGGCTTGTTGGAAGAGCTAGAGACGCGGTTGAAGGAAGGAGACCAAGTAGCAATTGTTCCACCCATAGGTGGTGGCTAACCCTTTGACTATTGCTACTTACGGGATCAGTTTCTTCTGATAAATTAGCTCTGTTTCAGTTTCTTCACGGCTGAAACCAGCTTCTGTGAGAGCAGCAGCGATTGTGGGAGTGTTACATGCAAAAGCGTAAACATTCATGATTCCTTTTTTGTAAGAGTAGGTTTTGAAGAATTTCATTATGTCTACGATGACTTGGCGGTCACCATCGATGTAGCATGTTTGGAATGGTTTTTCTTGCCACACATCTTTTATGGTTTCATCTATTAGCACTAAGCCACCGATAGCTTTGTTGTTGTCTTGCACTATGGCTTTTTTGTCGGCGATGAATCTGGCGAGGGTTTGTTTATTCAGTGATGCCCACGTAAACATTACTGTGTACAAGCCTGCAGACTTTTTGAATACTTCAGAACTTGTGAGGAAACTCCACATTTTTTCCAAATCGCCTTTTTTTGCCCATCTGGAGTTTTCGGTTTCTTCAACTCTCAGTTTTTCACATTTCATAATTAGAAAATCAGAGACTTGGGTGAAGCCTAGTGCCTCTAGTACCTTTTGGGCTGCATAGTTATCTGAGTCTGTTGATAGCCTCGCTGTTTCGCTTCCTTTGTTTTCAGCCCATTCTAGGCAGGCGTTTGTTAGTGCGGTGGCGACTCCTCTGCGTCTGTAGTTTGGGTCGGTTCTGGCTGCTTGTAGCCATGCTTCGCCAGGTTTTCGTATGGAGACGCACATTATGCCTACAGGTTTGTTGTCCAGAGTGGCTGTGAAGAGTTGGGCTTGTTTTTCTTTTAGCCACACATCCCAGACGTTGGGGACGTAGTCACCCCAGTCGAAGGTATGTTCGCAGAACTTGAAGACTGCTTCTCTGTCGCTTTGTTGGGCGGGGCGTATGGTGAGCTTGTTTTGCATGGTTGAAGGCACATTTGAAGAAAGATAGTTTCGCTGTATTTAAGATTGGAGATTTCTATGGTGTGTGTCTCCTAGATAATAATCGGAACAGAATATTATTATCACTTTTTGGGAAAACCTATACACTCGTGTAAATGGAAGTTGCTAATGTTGTTTTTCGTGGCACAAAGGGTTTAAATGCTAAGTTTTGCGTATGCTTTTGTTATTGCGAGGCCGCAGAAGTATGGTGAAATATGTTTTTATCACAGGCGGCGTGCTTTCTTCGGTAGGTAAAGGCATCGTAACATCTTCGGTGGGTAAGATGCTTCAAACAAGAGGCGTCAAAGTCACGGTTAATAAAGTTGATCCATATGTGAACGTTGACGCAGGCACTATGAACCCATATATGCACGGCGAAGTTTACGTCACGGATGATGGGGGAGAAACCGACCTCGATCTAGGATGGTATGAAAGATTCTTAGACCTAAACCTGACTATGAACAACAACGTTACAACAGGCATGGTTTATCAGACGGTAATCAAAAAGGAACGAAAAGGCGACTATCTTGGTCATTGTGTCCAAATAGTGCCCCATGTTACAAATGAAATTAAACGGCGAATTCGATACGTGGCTAAAAAGCCTGGGGTGGACGTTGTGTTAACCGAGTGTGGCGGCACCGTGGGCGACATAGAAGGCTTACCTTTCCTTGAAGCCATAAGGCAGATGCGCCTTGAAGAAGGATACAAAAACACTCTTTACATCCACGTGGCGTTGGTTCCAATACTTGATGTTACGGGTGAAATGAAAACTAAACCATTACAGCACAGCGTAAACGAACTTCGCCGCATCGGTATACAACCAGACACGATTGTGGCGCGGTCAAAAAAAATGATTGACGCCGAAGCACGGCAAAAAATCGCTCTTTTCGGAACTATACCTGAAAATGCCGTTTTCTGCTCCTATAATGTCCAGTCTATTTACGAAGTTCCACTGATCTTAGATGATCAGGGAATGGGAGATTTCATTCAAAACCGTCTCCACATTTCTACAAAAAAGCCCAAATGGGGCGAATGGAAAAATTTTGTCAACGCCGTTTTAAAGCCGCGTTACGAAATCAAAATTGTGCTAGTTGGAAAATATGCTGGCTTGACGGACAGTTATGTAAGCATGAATGAAGCGTTTAAGCATGCAGGTGCAAAATGTCAAACCAGCGTGTCTGTGGACTATGTGGAAGCCGAGAGATTCGAAGAGCACCCTGAGAAACTTGGAGCACTCCAAAATTATGACGGTATATTCGTCCCGTATGGCTTCGGTCCAAGAGGCGCTGAAGGCAAAATCGCCGCCATCCAGCTTGCAAGAGAGAATAACATACCGTTTTTAGGAATATGCTACGGTTTCCAACTGGCAGTTGTAGAGTTCGCTAGACACGTGTGCGGACTTGAAGACGCGAATAGCGCTGAAATCAATCCATCCACCCGTTTCCCTGTGATTGACCTAATGCCAGAACAGCATGGAGTAAAAACGAAAGGAGCTACAATGCGGCTTGGCGCTCACAAAATACTGGTTAAAAAGGAAACCCTTGCTTATTCTCTATACCAATCTGAAGAGATTTACGAACGCCACCGCCACAGATACGAAGTCAACCCCGAACATAGACCTACGCTGGAGAAGCATGGTTTAATTTTTTCAGGCAGAAGCGTTGACGGTAAAAGAATGGAAATTTTAGAACTGCCGGAAAAATTCTTCTTTTTTGCATCCCAATTTCATGGAGAGTTCAAAAGCCGCCCTGCAAAACCTGACCCGGAATATTATGGCTTCGTGAAAGCTTGTTTGGATAGAAAACTTGGAAGGGCTAAAGTTAAGCTTTAAAGCATGTTTGAAGTATGGAGGAATAACGGAATGTTTGGCAATGTAATATGTGGAGGAAGCCCGTGCCTCTATTCTTCGTGTCGGATGCCGTGTTAGATGAACGAAAAACATAGAATACTGCTGAGAACCATTCCCTTTATCGCAATTGGTCTCCTGATCTTCATTCTTTACTTGGTGTTGTTTGTTAACATTCCAGAAATGATAAGTATAATTCAACGTGCAAATATGTTAATTTATTCTCTCGCTGCATTAGCCCTTATCTTGGCAACATTCCTTTTCGCTTTATCTTGGCAACACCTTTTGCTTCCTTTGTCAGTAAAGACTCCTTTGAAGAAGGTTTTTGCATATGTGTGGATCGGTGTCTTTGCAGACCTTCTTGTCCCAGCAGAGTCTGTTAGCGGAGAGATAGCTAAAGCTTATCTTATGTCGAAAGAACCAAACAGTAGTTCTGGAAAAGTAGTCGCTTCTCTTGTCAGCCAACGAATGTTAGGCACCATTACAACTACTGCAACTCTTTTCATAGGTTTTCTGGGGCTGTTAACTCTTAATTATCCAATGTCAGGTTTGATGCTTCAAATCCTAATATTAATGACTATCTTAAGCGTGGTTGCTTTTGGGTTTCTAGTGGCAGTTTGCGTCAAGGAAAAATGGACGGAGCGCTTAGTCATCGCCATTATGCGTTTCGTGGAACGTGTATCTAGTGGGCGCTTCAAGCTTGAACATCTTCAAACTAAGATAATTGACGCTTTAAGAGCCTTCTACGAGTCTTTAAGAACTTTTGGCTCTAAACCAACCAAGCTTGTTCCTGCAATTTTCTTTAATGTTTTGTCGTGGTTTTTCAGCATTGCAATTGTTTTCCTAGTTTTTGTTTCAATAGGTTACTTGGAGCCAAATATACCAGTTCTTTTGCTGAAAGTAGCTGTTGTCTACACTCTTTTGGTTGCGATAAAATCAATTCCCCTAGGCGTTCCAGCGGAAATAGGACTACCCGACATAATCATAACAACGCTGTTTATTCTATTTGGAATGCCACCCGACATTAGTGCCGCTGCCACAGTTCTCACAAGAATTTTAACTGTGTGGTTAAGCTTCTTTATAGGATTAGTAGCAGTCCAATGGTTCGGGATTAAAAGTTTGATGGAAAGTGGAGTTTTTGGCAAAACGAAGGACAAAGTATGAAATATACGCAGATTTGTTAGAAATCGTTGCAAGGAGAGGCTACTGTCGGTTAACCAGAGCCTCTTACGGCGCAAACTTGCCAGTTGACAGGGCTAAAAAATCGTTGGCTTTTCTTGCTTCAAGAGGTTTTGTCAAGGAGGAGAGTGTTGATGATTCTAAAATTTACAGGATTACAAAACGCGGCCTAGAATATTTAGAAACTTTCAAACAGATGCGTAAGCTTTTTGCGGCTCTGGATGAGAAAATCTTGCCCGCGCAGGCACGCATACAAGCAAAACTGACTCTTAGGGCGAAGGAGGCAAAAGTTGGCGAAGACGTAAACTTAGAAATAGAGCTGATTAATGTAGGAAATGCACCAGCCTTCCTGACCAAAGTTGAGAAATTTCTCCCTGCAGGTTTCGAGTTAGTTGCAAAACCCGATTACTGTCACTTGGAAGACGCATATCTTGACATGAAAAGGAAAAAACTCGACCTCCTCAGAACCGAAGAAATCCGACTTACCCTAAGGTCTATGGACAAAGGCACATTTTCAATAAAACCAAAAATTACTTATGTGGATGGAGCTGGGCGGCAATTGTTCTGTGAGCCCGAACCTGTAACAATTAGCATTTTAGAAAGTGTTGCTGGTCGTGTTAGCACGGGATATAGAGACCTTGATAGCTTACTTCTTGGAGGGATACCTGAAAATTATGCTGTTATATTAACTTCAATCTCCTGTGATGAAAGGGATTTGCTAATTAAGAGGTTTCTTGAAGCGGGAGTGAAAGAGGGGCAAGTTACGTTTTACGTTACTATAGAAGCGAGTGGAGTAAAAAATTTAGCAGAAGAGTTTCAGTCAACATTCTACCTCTTCGTATGCAATCCCCAAGCGGACACGATCATCGAAAGCTTACCTAACGTATTCAAACTGAAAGGCGTCGAAAACCTAACAGACATTAACATCGCTTTGACCTCGGCTTTCCGCAAATTGGACGCTTCGCTAAGGGGACCAAGAAGGGCTTGCATAGAAATCATCTCAGACGTTTTGCTACAGCACCACGCCGTTCAAACCAGAAGATGGCTAACCGGACTTATTCCAGAGTTAAGATCAAAAAGTTTCACCACACTAACAGTAATGAATCCCCAGATGCATCCTCCAGAGGAAGTTCAAGCAATTCTAGATCTTTTCGAAGGAGAAATCACAATCTACGAGAAGAGAACCAAAAAGGGTCTAGAAAAAAATCTAAGAATCAAAAAAATGTACAATCAAAAATACCTAGAAAGCGAAATGTCTCTGATAAAAAAGAGACTACAGATATAAGAGGAAAAAAAGATAGCTATAAGGTCTAAACCAGTTAATCTCTGAGTATTTATGGACCTATTTTTTCCCAAATAACGGCATGTTGGGAAAGACCTCAATACCGTTCTGACCTATTGAATATGGCACAAGACTTGGGTTGACCCTGGCTTCTCTCATCTTTTCAACTTGTATCGCTCTCGTTGTAGTCGCTTCTGAAAACAGAGTTTGCATCATGATAACGCCGTGAACCAAGAATTCTTCTTCTACGGCATTACGTTCAAGGCCCAAGTACCCTAGTTCAGTGGTCACAAGGCTTGTAACTCCCAAATCTGCCAGCGATTCAATCAAATCCACAACTGCAGTCCTTCTTTCGATAGGATCTGGAAATCGATAGGTGAGTGCTGCAAACGTGTCCACCACAACTCTTTTCGCATTAATCGCAGAGGTTTTTGCTTGCAAATCCTCGACTAGTCCATCAATGGATAGTTGCTTGCCCCGTAAGCTCCGAGTCTCTTCCTTGTACAGCGTCTCTTTCAGCATAGCTACCCGTGAAATTCGCGTGGCATCTATGAAAGAAAATTTCCTTTCTTCCTCTGCCTTCCGAAAATTCCATCCAAATTGCTGCATTTCAGAGTAGAGGTGATCTTTACTTTCGTCTAGGCTGACGAAAATTCCATTTTCTTGATTTTCATAGATTCCTTTGTATAAAAATTGACCGCACATAATGGTTTTTCCCGTGCCTGGTCCTCCAATAACCAAAATGACCCTGCCTTCAGGAAAACCACCGTCAACTAGTTTGTCGAGTCCTGGAACTCCTGTACCAACTTTTTTTGGCAATATATTATCCCACCTGATGACCTTAGATAGCTTTTCGCGATTATTTATAGCTTATGCTCTCTCGTACGCGTGTGAAAAACCTCGGATTCAAATTGTAGTATCTCTTTATAGTCACAAATTGTGACTACAAGACGTGTATCCTACATGTGCGTTGCCTTTTATACTCACCAATTCGCTTTCTATATTTAGGTGAAAATAATATGCCAGAAAACGTTGTCTCTCCAAGAAGCACTGTTACATTGAACATTGTTGAGGGCGATTTAGAAGTTGGAAGTCATGCAGTAGTAAAAGGTGAGGGCACTCCTCCGAAAGTCGCTGTTTCAGGGACCGTATATGTCGAAGGCGGCTGCGTCTTCGAATGCAGCCTCTCCGCGGAAAACTTGGATGCGCGTGGATGTATGCACATTGGATGGAAATCGCGCGAAGACGAAGTTACGGTTGAAGGAGATCTTGGAATTAGAAATCGAGTTAACATTGAGGATGGATGCTTAGTTGTTTTCGGGAACATGACTGCTAAAAGGGTGAATGTAGATAGAAGCTTAGTAGTGAAGAAAGACTTTGAAGTTGATGAAGTGGACGTTGGCGGCAGCCTCAAAGTAGACGGCGCCACAATTGCTCGAGAAATAGACGTTGGCGGCAGTTTCAAGGCTGAAGGCGAGGTAAAAGCTGAAGGCATCGACGTCGGCGGCTCGGTAAAAATTGAGTCAAAGGTCATTATAGAAGAAATTGACGTGGGCGGAAAAGTGGAGGTTAACGGCGGTAAAATTGACTGCGTGGATGTTGGCGGCAGTTTTGTCTCAAAAGACTCACTGGAATTCGGGAAGATAAATGTTGGGGGTGCAGTGAAACTTGCTGGAAAAAGCCGCGGCGGCGACATAGATGTAGGCGGCTCTTGTAAAGTTGAAGGAGACTTGAAGTTTGGTGACATAGATGTAGGCGGAGTTATTGCTATTTCTGGATCCGCTGAAGGAACGAACATTGACGTGGGCGGAAAAGTAAAAGTTGGCGGCGACATGAAGCTTTCTGAAAAGCTCGATGTGGGCGGGGTAGCAGATATAGATAAAGAACTGATTGCTCAAGACATAGATGTGGGCGGTCGGTTATGTGCAAGAAAAGCCACTGCCAGCAAAAGGGCTTCTGTAGGCGGCTCTATCGAGACTGTTGAAGGCGTTAGCGCGTCCTATGTACGCATTGGAAGAAGAGGCAAAGTTAGAGGACCTATGAAAGCTGATGAGGCGGTGGTAAGCAGAAGAGCACAGGTCGAAGACGTTTATGCTAAGATAATAACGTTGGAAAGAGATGCGAAAGCCAGAAACTTGTATGGAGAAAGGATAAGGCTGGAGTCAGGCTGCAACGTTTATGGTGAAGTGCAGTACACTGAAAGCTTAGAAACCGAGCGAGGAGTGACCTTCGCAAAAACACCGCAGAAAGTGGATAAGCTTTCGTGACCAGTTTTTGAGCACTTTTACCCAGAAACATTAACTCTACTGCTCAAGCATTATATTACATACTTGAGGAAGAAAAAATGCCACTTATTGATAGGTTGAGGAAAGAATTCGCCTTTATTAAAGGCAACTATGCCATTCTTGTGATAAGCTGGATTCTCATAGATTTCGCTATGGAACTCCCAGCAACTTATTATGCACTTTATGTTCTTGAGCTAGGTGCCACGGAAACAATTCTTGGTATGATAGGACTCTTTTCATTTCTAGCCTTGGCTTCTATGCAGTTTCCAGGCGGATATTTGGCAGACAAGTTTGGCAGAAAATGGCTTATTTCTTCCATGACTTTCGGGGTAGCGCTTTCTTTCATTCTCTACGCTATAGCTCCTTCATGGCACTTTATCTTGCTAGGAGCGGTTTTAATGAGCTTGTTTAACTCAACCTATCAGCCAGCCTTGATGGCGATGATCGCCGATTCTGTGCCCTCTGAAAGAAGAGGCATGGGGTTTGGCATAATAATGCTTATAACAAGTGCTTCCACCACTCCTGGACCTTTTGTCGCAGGCATACTTTACATCCAGTTTGGCTTGGCTCTAGGTATGAGAATAAGCTATTGCATTGTCGTGGTTCTCTTCTTAATTGCAGCGACCCTCAGATTACTGCGATTAAAGGAGACTGTGACAAATGCTCAGAAGCCCAGTTTAAGTGAGCTTTTGCAAAGCTATCCGACTGCTCTGAAAGAGAGCTTTGGCGTTTGGAAAACCCTACCTCGCTCGATGTTTTACTTATTCCTTTCTGGAGTGGTTACCACTCTTGGATTCGCTGCAGTTCAACTTTACTTTGTCGTATATGCCGTAAAAGAGCTCTTAATAGACGAAGCTGTATGGCCGTTCATTCTCACTGCGTTGTTTATCACGATGATAGTCTTAGCTGTTCCTATTGGGAAAATTATAGACAAATTCAACAGAAAACTGCCTCTCTTAGCGGCATATGTAATTTTCGGGATTTCGATGTGGTTTTTTGTAAATGGAGACTTGTTGAGGCTTTTTGTTTCTCTTGTATTGGTGGGTGTAGGACAGGTTATGATGAACTCGGCTTTCGGTGCTTTACAAGCTGATTTAACTCCGAAGGAACAACGTGGAAAGGTAAATGGTTTCACAAACTTTGTAAACTTCGTATTTATGGCATTTGGTAGTCTGCTGGGGGGTTTCTTGTATGAACATGTTTCCCCCCAGCTGCCTTTCTTTCTTGCAATGGTTTCTATTGTTCCCTCTTTTATTCTGACGCTTGCTCTGGTTCATGAACCGGAAAAAAAAGAAGAATAAGCATAATGGTAGCATGAAGAAACTTGAACCGAAGATCGACAACGCTAAGCACATTTTTTATATGAGATCTCTCCCATTAGAAGCCATGCAAACCGACTCTACTAAAGCAAGGTTAATTCAAATATCACTGTGGACAGTTATGGCGGCGCTAGTTTGCGTAGCAACTCTACTTATCAGAATTCCGAATCCTATGGGAGGATACTTTAACGTTGGAGACGTAATGGTTTTCGTCAGTGCATTAACCTTCGGGCCTATCGTCGGCGGTGTTGCTGGAGGAGTTGGCTCATCATTAGCAGATTTGATTGGATTTCCGGTATTTGTAATTCCAACCTTAGTCATAAAAGGCGTAGAGGGCTTCCTTGCAGGTCTCATTACCGATAAAAAAAGCGTTTTTCGAGACATACTCGCCGTGATTGTAGCTGGCGTTGAAATGATTGTCGGATATTTCATAACTGAATTCTATTTGTGGGGGATAGGAGACGCATTATTAGAGATTCCTGGAAATATAGGTCAAATAGTTATTGGAGGACTTGTAGGGATTCCCATAGCTGTGATTGTACGAAAAAGATTGCCTGAAATTCTAAGAAGCTAACTTTTTCGATACACTGCACATTTTAGTTTTTAAGCCTCTGTTATTAATGCTACTAATTGATAGCAAGACCAGAATAAAGGTAATTTCAAACACTGTGAGGTTACTAGCGTATGAAACTTCCTGCTGGTAAAGTTCCGCCGAAAATCCTCGAAGAAATAGTCTTTGACCATTTAGGCACAAAACGCAAAGAAGTGGTTGTAGGTCCATCTTACGGTTTAGACGGAGCCGTAATTGAAATTGGAAGCAGGTTACTCATCACTTCTATGGATCCAATCACAGGAGCCTTGGAAAGAATAGGATGGCTAGCGGTGAACATAAACGCGAATGACGTAGCCACCTTCGGCGTAAAACCAGCCTTCTTCTCCTCCTGCCTTCTACTGCCTGAAAACGTAACAGAAAAAACTGTAGAAACCATTTGCAGGCAAATAGACTTTGGTGCTAAAAAACTCGGCATAGCCGTGACAGGGGGTCACTCAGAAACCACTCCTAACTTGCCATTTCCTATAGTTGTCGGTTGTTGTATGGGCATAGCTGAGAAAGGACATTATGTAACAGCGCGAGGAGCGAAGGCTGGCAACATGCTGATACTTACAAAATCTGTAGGTATGGAAGGTACAGCAATTCTAGCCACAGATAGACACACTCAACTTGCAAGAAAAATAGGAAAATCAATGTTGAAAAGGGCTGAGGGGTTTTTCAACCACATAAGTGTAGTGAAAGAAGCCATCTTAGCCTTCGAAACAGGTTGCATAACGGCGATGCATGACCCAACAGAAGGAGGAGTTGCTGGTGGAATACACGAATTAGCCGACGCTTCAAATGTAGGTTTCAAAGTTTATGAAGAAAAACTGTCAATCACCGGGGAAACACTGAAAATATGCCAATTCTTCCAAATTGACCCATTGCAACTTATTGCCTCTGGAAGCTTGTTAATTGCTGTGGAAAAAGGCTCTGCCGACAAAGTTGTGGAAGTTTTAGAGAAAAACAAGATTGCTGCGGCTGTTATAGGTGAATTTCTGCCTTCTCCAAAGAAACAACTGATAGTACGTAGAAATGGTCATGTGGAAGAATTGGTTAGACCAGTGTCTGATCATCTTTGGCTAGCCTTAGAAAAAAAGCCTATTAGTTAACTACATGCTTTTTCTTCAAGTATTCGGAGGCTTGCCTCGGTCTTTCTAATCTCTTAATTTTTTCCTGCAGTTTTTTGTAAACAAAATAGTTTCTCAAGTTTCTGAAGACTTCAAATACAATGTCTTTTTCATGAGCGTGAATAACGTTGAAGTCTGGATCTAAAACTATCTTATATCCCCTTGCAAGCATTTCTAAAGTCCAGTCATAATCTTCTCCGCCGTATTTTTTCGTTTCTGGAATTATGTTTAACAAGTTTTCGTCAAAAGGATATTCTTCCCATCTTGATTTCCGAATGATGCAGTTTATTGTGGAAATCCAACGTATTCCCTTCATCTGTTTCTCAACTAGATAAAAAAGTCTCTTTCCAAATCCTTTGTCTGATGGTAAGAAAAAGCCACTTACGCCCGCAACATCTTCACGTTCAAAGTGCTTCAATCCACTTTCCAGCCAATGCAACGACGTTGGCAGCGAATGTCCATTAGTTATACACACGAGCTCCTCTTTGGAAGATGCCACTCCAAGATTCGCCGAATAGGGATGTGAAAAATCTTCATGTTTGAATGTTAGAAGTCTAGAGTTAGAATAACTTTCCAAGCGTCTACTCACGCATCTTGTTTCTTTTTCACTGATAAAATCCATAACAATCAATATTTCAGAAGGAATAACTGTTTGATTTAGCAGACAATCTAAGACACCGCTGAACAGTTTTTCCCGACCAGCACATCTGATAACGACTGAAACGGTCATTTCAATTCTTCTGCCAAGGTTAAGCGCTTTCTTTTTCTACGTAACTTTCATGTCTACAGGATTTTAAAGTAATCGAAATGTCAGCGCTTACTTCTCTTCTCCAACTAAAACTAGTTTTAACTCTTGGCTCTAATGTTACGCAACATATTCTGGTATAAAACAATGACGGCGTATAATGCATACGACAGCAACAACTGAGGATAACGAATGGCAAATTTAAGTTCATTAGAAACAAAGAAGATACTTTTCTTTATTGTCCAAACAATTGGTGGTCGGTAATGAATACAGTAGGGCTCATAGGCGGAAACCACCTTGTAGCCTTTCTTACAAATCCACGATTTGATGTAAGCGTCTTCATACACATGTAGATTAGAAGGAATGTGGATATCTTTGACTGCTTCACGTCGCACCAGTAAGTCGTGGGTTCCACCTCTTTTTCCAAAAATCTTCAGTGTAACTCTTTCAAACAATTTCAAGACGGTTATATTTTTCAGCACCGACCAAACTTCTATTCCCCAAATTGCACCCACATCAGCTTTTATAAGCCTCTTTGCCTTCTTGAACCATCCTTTGCATAAGATGACGTCGCTGTCAACAAACACAAACCATTCAGTCGTGACCGCTTCTATAGCTTTTTGTCTTCCCTTTCCTCTTGTTCCTTTTTCACTAAGGAGAACAACATTATGGTGTTTTTTGTTGAATTTTCTAATTATTTTTAAAGTCTTATCTGTTGAAAAACCATCCACCACAATTAGTCGGTTAACTGGAACATAATTGTAGATGGAGCTTAAACACTTCCTTAATGTTCTTTCGCTGTTCTTTGTTAAGACGACTACATCTACCTTCATTAGATGTTCAACTCTGCAGTGGGTGGTGCTTAAAGATCTACTAGGCTCTTTCAATTGACAAAACACTTATAACATTTGTGCTTAAATAACCGACCGCTCTTAGCTTAAGAGTAAAAATCCTCAATGGGGCATCTTAAATGAGGCTCTCGCCTTCCAAAGTTCTTGGTTTATTCAAGCGTTCTCTCGCCTTTAACAAGCCTCATCACGTGCAATGGATGCTTACACGTCGGTGTAATTATCGCTGCAAAAGCTGTGATGTATGGCGAGACCAGAAACCGACAGCGGAGCTTTCCACCGATGAAGTGAAAGCAGGATTAGATGTTCTTCGCAAAATGGGAGTAATAGAAATTGTTCTCTCTGGAGGAAATCCCCTTTTACGTGAAGACATTCGGGAAATAATAGATTATGCCTCTCGATACTTTATCACAACAATTTATGACAATGGAAGTCAAGCTGTAAAAAAAATAGACGCTTTACAAAAAGCCGATTTCGTCGCCATATCCCTCGACACATTAGACGAGAAAAAATACAACTATCTAAAAGGTGTTCACGGTGCTTGGAAAAACGCGTTAAATGCAGTTCAAACTCTGCATAACCAAGGAATAACTGTAGGAGTTTCTCCTACCATCTCACAACTTAACATGCATGAGATACTGGATTTCACTGAACATTTTACTGAGAAGGGAATTCCCGTTCTTTATTGTTTATATCAACATGACTCTCTTGCGCAGCCATTGTTTCAAATAGGGGAGAAAGACAAAGAACTTGAAATCATGGACAATGAGGCTTTTGCAAAAATCTGCGACGCACTTGCAGAAAAGAAAGACAAATGTCAAGGAATTCTCATAACAAAAAAAATGCTAAACACCTTGAAAGAGTTACACTTAACTGGACAAAGAACCTGGGAATGTAAAGCTCTTCAATCCTTTTTCATGATAGACCCGCTTGGAAATGTGGCTGGTTGTCATCTTGAACAACCTGTTGCCACAGTTTTTGACTTACCTAAAGTATGGAACAGCCAAAGATTTGAGAACTCAAGAAAAATGTACCGGAAATGCAAAAAATGCTCCTACATGTGTTACATGTTCTATTCCCTACATGCAAATATCCAAGGCAACATAGAAATAGTAAGGGACCAATGGAAAAACGCCAAAACAATATTGACCCGCTAAAACATGTTAGGCTTCAATGTTTGGTAAGACAAAAATTGAATTGTGAACTGGCAAAGGTGAAGATTTTTAAGAAGGATTTAGTTAGAGTTTGTAGCCAATTTTTCTGAGAAACTCCTTTCTCGCCTTGACATCGCTTTTAGTTTCGATTCCTTTGCTTCTTAAACCGTCTACCACACCAAGTACTCCTCTTCCTTGCTCCGTTTCACACACAATAATCTGCAACGGGTTGGCTGTAGCGGCATAAATGGTGCATACTTCTGACACTTGTTTAATTTTGTTTAAGATGTTGATGGGGTAGGCGTTCTTGATGAAAATTATAAAACAGTGACCGCAGCTAAGCTCAAATGCTTTTTGAGTCGCTAGATGTTTCAGTTCGTCGTCGTTGCCTTCGCTTCTCACCAAACACGGACCAGAGCTTTCGCAGAAGCCTACACCGAATTTTATGTTTGGAACTGACTCTACTAATACTTCGTAAAGATCTTCAACGGTTTTGATGAAATGTGCCATGCCCAAAATAACATTGCAGTCTTTCACCGCCTCAATTTTCACCACTTTAACATCCAACTTGTCTCACCATCACTTCTGAACTAGTATTGTGTTATCTGTCTTTATTCTGTTTGGTTAAGGTCTTAATGGCGACATTGCTCTGAGTCGTTTTACAACTTTCGGTAATACTTGAAGAATGTAGTCAATATCCTCTTCGGTATTATACTTTCCAAGCGAGAGTCTTAAACTGCCACGAGCTTCCTCTGGCTTTAATCCGATGGCGAGAAGCACGTGGCTTGGTTCTCCAGCCATTGAGGAACAAGCAGACCCTGAGGATGCAGCTATTCCTTCCGTGTCGAGGCCTAGAACCACGGCTTCTCCTTCTATGTAAGAGAATCGGAAATTTGTATTGTTGGAAAGTCTTTTCGTAGGGTGACCATTAAGATACGTATCTTCAATTTCTAAAGTGCCTTTTATCAGCTTGTCACGTAGACAAGTGAGTAGTTCTGCCTCTGGCTTCATCTCTTCTTTTCGAAGTTCCACTGCCTTGGCGAAACCTACTATTCCTGGCACGTTTTCGGTTCCCGATCTTAGGCCGAATTCGTGTCCACCACCATGTATTAAAGGTTCAATTTTGAAGTTTTTATTGATGTACAAAGCGCCAACGCCTTTTGGTCCATATAGTTTATGTGCGTTAATCGTCATGAAGTCGATGTTCATTTTTTTGACGTTGATGGGTAGTTTGCCAAAGCTTTGAACTGCGTCTGTGTGGAAAGAGGTATTGTGTTCGTGGCATGTTCTCACAATTTCTTCGATTGACTGAACTGTTCCGATTTCATTGTTTCCGTGAACGACGGATACGAGAGTCACGTTTTCTTTTAACGCTTCTTCAAGAGCGTCCATTTTCAGTAAGCCATATTGGTCAACTGGTAAGTACGTGACCTTAAACCCCTGCTTCTCCAGCCATTTTGCCGAGTTTAATATGCAGTCATGGTCAATTGTAGAAACCGCAATGTGGCATCTGGCTTTTCCTTTTTTAAAAGCATGCCCTTTCAGCACAAGATTGTTAGCTTCTGTTGCACTCCCCGTGAATATTAGTTCGTTTGCGTCAGCGCCCATGAACCTAGCTATTGTCTCTCTAGACGTTTCCAAGGCTTTTTTGGCTTCGACACCGAAAGAGTTCAGTGAAGAAGCGTTACCATAAAACTTGGTGAAATAGGGCTGCATAGCTTTGACTACACGTGGATCGACGGAAGTTGTGGCAGCATAGTCCACATAGACTTTTCTGATGGCTAATCCACTCCTCTGGTAAAGAAGGAAGATACCCAAGCATATTTTAACTTATTTCCAGTGCGGGTCCGAGGGGATTTGAACCCCCGGTCTCCGGCTCCGAAGGCCAGCGCCTTAATCCAGACTAGGCTACGGACCCACACAAGAGATAGAGAATAGGTGATTAAAGAGTTTCTTTCTGAAAATGCTTATAATTAGCAGTTGTTTATTTCTAATTTTACAGCTGAGTTGTGGGCCGGTAGCTCAGTATGGCTGGAGCGTTCGGCTGATAACCGAAAGGTCGAGAGTTCAAATCTCTCCCGGCCCACTTGAGTTTCTTCCACAAGTCCTAAAAACTGAAGTTACCTAGTAATTGAGTCTAAGCTAAAATAGGTGAGATGTCTTGAGCAAGAAGCCTGTTCTCTTGATGTTTTTGGCTATGATTCTCATGGGAGTGTTAGTTGTATCTATTAATGTTCATAGAGTTGAAGCGCAACTTCTTACAGTCTACATTAAGGCCAATGGTGACGTTGATCCTTCTTGGGTGCCAATCCAAAGAAACGGTGATGTCTACACGTTCACTGGTGACATTATGGTTGATGGCGACGCCACTGGAATGATAATCGAAAGAGACAACATGACGCTTGATGGAGCAAATAATCACTTCTCACGTTCACCATTACTTGTGTATGCCATTGGGATAGAACTCACTGGAAGACACAATGTGACGATTACGAACTTGGTGATTTCTGACTTCTCTGATGGCATTTTCTTGAATTCCACTTCCCAAGTAACAATCAGGCATAACACCATTCAATATCAGAGTGACGGTGAAGGCGTGCGAGTCTACTTCTCTTCTAATGTCACCATCTCAGAAAATGAGATAAACAACAACCTTAGCGGTATCCATATCTGGGCTTCTTCAGACAATGAAATCATAGGAAACAATCTGACGGCAAACAATGGCGGCATCGCTCTTGGCGGAGACAATAATACACTCTACAGGAACAACGTACAGGCGAAGTACATAGGCATCGACATCTTTGGAAGCTACAACATTATATCGGGGAACAACATAACAAATTGCGACACAGGGTTCTTCTTTGGTATGGATACGGTTTATGACACCGTCTCAGGAAACAACATAGAAAACAACAATTATTCATTATATTTTGAGCAGGCCTTAAACCATAGCATAATCGGAAACAACATTGCGAACAACAAGAAGTACGGTGTCCTCCTTGACTGGTACTCCTTTAATATGCGAATATACCATAACGCATTCGTCAACAACACGAATCACATGGATGTTTCCAATCCTGCCAATCTTAACTTCTTAGACAATGGTATTGAGGGTAACTACTGGAGCAACTACACTGGTGTTGACTCAAACCATGACGGGATAGGTGATACGAACCACACTATCAACGCAAATAACGTGGACATGTACCCATTGATGGGCCCTTTTCACAATTTCAACACTTCTGCAGGTGAGTATGTCAGCGTTGTTTCCAACTCCACAGTAACATACTTCAACTATGCAGAGACTAAGGGCTGGATTACAATACAAGTTCGCAACGCTACAACAGAACAGACTTTTGGCTTCTGCAGAGTCTCAATACCGCATAATTTGATAGATCCAGAAGTCACTTGGATCAACGTTGTCATCGATGATGGAACAGTGACACCCCTTTTCTTCAACAACACACTATATGACAACGGCACCCATCGATGGATATACGTCGCTTACCCCCACCCATATTCATTGCACGAAATAGTGATAATTCCAGAGTTTCCATCATTCCTCATTCTACCGCTATTCATGATGGCAACACTACTAGCAGTCATGATCTACAAAAGAAAACATTCTAACAAAGTACATACACAGGTTAATCACGTTCAGGTTTTCGAGTCTTGTTCGTTTGTTCCTTGAACCTTTCTCCTCCCCCTATGCCCCTTTCCTTAGAATAGCCTTGATTTGAGTCTCTTTTGGATGCCCTTAGGTGTATCGGTGTATCACGATAAAAACTGTGTTAGAGGGTTTATTAATGACTCCATTGGTTTTAGGGTTTGAGATGGAGAACACGGATGCAGTTCGGTTGGAAAATTTGAGAATAGGGAGAGACATTAGACTAGGGGCTTTAAAGAACTTAGTAGAGTTTCATGTATACTTGTGATTGAGGGTCTCTCTGTTCTATCCATCCTCTCTGTACTACATGGCTTGTCTCTATTGCCTCATTATTCATATAGCTGGTCTCCCTTTGAACCGTTAGGTTATATTCCAGAAATTTTATGAAAGAGTACCTTTGGTTTCCTTTATCTTTAAGTACTGATTCTGTGGTTGAAAGACAAGAGATTAGTATACAGTAAATATAATCTAAAAGGGAACTTAGAGGCAACAGAGACAACAACCGATAACAGAGAGACCAACCAAAGACCTAGCCTAGAAAACAGAGGAAGATAATCCCAGAAAACAGTCATGACAACCCTACCCCAATAACCATAACCCTAGTGGACGGTTGTATTTTGTAATTTACCAATCATAGGGTATCCAGATTATAGGAGTGTTTCTGATTGTTGTTGGATCTGTTTCAGGGAAGGATAGGTTTGTTTCTGGAGTGTTAAAGTTGTTTCCAGAGGGACGGATAATGAGGACGGAAAGGGACGGTAGTACTACTATATCTGGTCTAAAGGTACAATCTGGTAACGGTACTGATAATAAGAATAATAGAGAACTCCCTAAGATATACTAGAAGAATCTTCCATGTCTATTTATTAGCTAACTGCACTTATCATGTAGTGGAGATATCAGACATTATAAGTCCCACATCGGGAGATATCTCCTTTTGTCCGGGGTTCAAATCCGACCCCCCGCACTTCAACAAACCCGCGCGCGCATGAATATAAGACTTATTTATGTACTCCTGTGTACGATGAATACACTCAATCTGGGATTACGAACAAATGATGCTATCTTGTATGGAGAAAGCAAACTACACAGTTGACATGCGCGCGCGTAAAACTAAACGGTTATCATTTATTTTGATTGAATAATTAATTATTCAGAAAAACCATCAGACTAAGTACAAAGTAGTAGAGTTGATAGGGATAGACTCCTAATCTTTCAAGCAGACCCCTATATTTGCTTCTGATGAATATCCCTGAGATAATTACAAGAATTAGTGAAACTATCGCGGAAATGAGTGAATAGGTTGCAAAAGTATTCCATACTTCTACCAACTGTAATCGAAACCACAGTGCCACCATCCCACCAATTGTTAATAATCCCGACCCAACCACAAGAATTAGGTGCATCTTCCCTCTGAGAGTGATTATTTCACCCCCAGCATCAAGAGGGAAGAAGAGAGCAACGAGTATTCCCAAAACTGAACTAGTTAAAAATAAAACAGGTCCTACAATTGAACCTCCACCATTGTTTATCCCATCATGTACTCCAATGTAAAATACAAACAGCAAAACACTAGAAGCAATAATGAAAGACTGCATTAGTCCTTTGTTTGGAGCGCCAACTGCAAATAGTGAACTAATATCATCTTGAATATGACTATAGTCTGGCTGCAAAATGCCCCCAAGAATCCACATAACGGTATATACGATTGGACTAAGCATTCCACAAATTGCTAAAATCTGAAAGATGTTCATAATTTCCCCGTTTTGATGTTTAGATCACACCTTCACTTAAATCCTACGCGTGTATTAAACAAAAAAGGGGAGTTTGCGGGGGAAGGGATATTGGGAGATATCTCCACTGTGGGTGGGGTTCGAATCCCACCCTGCCCACTGCAAGCTTGAGCTTGGCAGTTAAGTTCATATAATTGGCTGTAGTCCCTTTGTGGGACAAAATAGGATGATACACGAGCTCAGAAAGAGGGACTACCAGAAGGTTCAACCACTATTCGAGGAATTAGAGTGGAACCTAATCACGAGTGCTGTCATCGAGGGAACCAGCCCCGGAAGAGTCTATGCAGATCGTGTCGAGGATCCGAGAACAGCATTCATGTGCACCGTTGAAGGATACTACCTGGCAGGATATGACAACAACGATGAGTTCAACACCTCTCTGAACAAACTCATATTTGCGAGGATTTTCGCCGGAGACACTGTCAGGAAGGATGAAACCGACGTTGCAATAGGCTTCCATCCAGATTCATGGAAGGAAAAGATGCCCATCATATTCCAAGGGAGGACTCCGCTGACAACGGCGCGCAGGCACTACGTCTGCACTGAGTTGAAAGTAGACCACTGGATGGATCATGTTCCAAAGGGATTTCAGATCCAACGCATAGATGAAAAACTCCTGCGAACGCCCCACTTGGAGATTCCAGAACACGTAACGGGTTGGATGAAGACAAACTGGGGCTCCATCTCCGACTTCATGAAGAAAGGCTTCGGCTTCTGCACATTACTTGACAAGCGGATTGTCAGTTGGAGCATTGCTGACTGCGTAAGCGGCAACGCCTGCGAAATCGGTATACACACGCGTGAAGACTACAGAAAACAGGGACTGGCCACTCTCACAGCTGCAGCAGCCGTCGACCACTCTCTGTCAAGCGGCTTCAGACAAGTCGGTTGGCACTGTGACGAATACAACCTAGGCTCGATCGGGGTCGCCGAGAAAGTAGGATTCAAACTGGAGAGAAAGTACATCCAATACTACGCATGCGCTAACGAGGCCCATCACCTTGAAGAAACAGCTCAAGCCCACTTCAGGGCAAAACGATACAAAGAAGCCATCGAAAGCTACGAGAAATTCTTTGCGACACCACCAGAAGAACTGCCGAAATGGCTCCGTGAAATACTGCCTCAAGAGCTCGGCACACACTACTTCCGCGTAGCCTATGCAAAAGCCGCAATTGGAGAAGACAATGGTGTCCTCAAATATCTTGAAAAAGCAGTAGACAACGGATGGCTCTACATAGACTTTTTGATGAGCTGTAAAGAATTCGAGAGCAAACATGGAACATCTGCTTGGAATAGCATTCTGAAAAAAATCCGGAAAAAACTGAATGCGCATTAAGACGCAAGTCTCTAATTTAAATGCGCGCGCAAATCAATGTCAGATTAAAACCTTTCAAACAATTCGAATCAGATAAGTCGAATAAAGGTATTTGCTAGACGCGATAAATTTTTATTTTCTATTAAGTTAGTAAGAACTATGAACAAGAAACATTTTTCAACTGAGGAAGCTAAGAAAATAGGTGAAGCACTTAATATAAACTGGAGCAAGTTTGATGTTGAACAATTTAGAATGGGGCTGGATGTAGAGCTCGAACATGGCAAGATAGATACCGACACTAATGTAACTAATGATGATCCGATAATGACCGGCAAAATTGCTCTGGCACACTTGAATGAATTTTCAGATTACTACACGAGACTCGATAAAATGGAAGAAGAAGCAAAGAAATTTCACAAAAAACAAAAAACATTGAAATAAAGAAAATCATTCCCAAAAGAACTCTATTCTTCTAAATTCTACAATCTGCCAAAATGCGCGCGAAATCTCGAATTTCGAGACTTCCAAACGAGACTTATCACACTATCCCGGCCCACTATATCATTTCTCCAGCTACACTGGAAAAAAATATTTAGTGGTCACTTGCGTTTGCGGAAAAACATGACTTCGTCGGGTGTGGTGCAGATGTATTCGAATTCAGCTTCAACAGTCCAAGTCTTATCCGAAAAATTCCCTTCTCCTCTGTTCAATTGTCTTTGCCCCAATTTTTTTTCTGGACAAGGACAATTGAGCTACCTTTACGCATGGTTAGTCACCTTTCGCTGCGCAATCCTACTGCGCCGCTGCCATGTTTATTCCTCCTGCCAAGCGAAGATGTGAACCATTGTATGCAAAGGATTATTTCTATCTCCTCAACGTTTAAGGTTTCAAACCCAAAAAAGGGGTCATTTAGCAACGCAGTATCTGCTTCAAAGGGAATCGAAAGTTTACGATTCCTCACCGTCATGTTTGGCTGGAAACATCTACGGTTCAAAAATCCCATTAAGAGAAAACTGAAAGAAATGTACTGTACTAAAAAAAATTTGGTACAAGTACATTTAGAGCGCGATTTCTAATGTCTCATTGGGGCAATGAAGAGGAGAAACAGCTTATTGAACAGCTACAAAGCAACGCATGAGCATTAAGGCTTTGGCTGGAAAATTTGACCGAAAGCCGAAAACGATTGAAAATAAGCTTCGCCATCTCGGGTTGAACGTTGCAGCCTCTAAGTTGGAACTCTCAGGTGAATTATATATTCCGCAAGAGCTTCACAGTTTGGAAGAAATTCTGAAGATTCTTGCCGGCGCAATTAAGAAGGCTTGCAAAGCGAGTTTAGGTCGAAATAAGCTTCAGCGACCACGTACCGCTTCTCGCCGATATCACAATCTAGCGCGTGCGAAATATGTATAGTAAGTGAAATTTGTAAAACACACGCACGTAGATCCTTGAAAAAATAGGGGATTGCAGAGGATACCTCCATGATGGCTGACAAAAATGCGGAATCATCAGGGACTATGTTCCACATGCGCCGAATCCTGGGAATCAGAAATAGATTAAGAAGATATGGAAGCAGAAGAAGCGTAACGTCTACTCATCCCATCATAATGTGTATTCTCTCCCATATTCTATCGTCTGAACGTTACTGCATTTTTTCTTGAATAAATGCTGGTTTTCCGTGTGTACTGGAAATATTCTCTTCGGCTTGATACAGTTGATTAGATCTGTCAATTGGTGTCTATTCATGTGCCCGGAAGCATGCAGCTGATGAAACTGCATTTCAAAATGGTTCAGCCAGTTATGCATTACCTGATCTTCAATATCTTCTTCACTGTAAGGTTCGCTCATGCTGTGGATGAAATGGCTGCCTGGACTCGGCTTAACGTCGATTAGTTCTGCAAACTGATAGAAATCCAAGTCCATAACCAGCTTACCCTGATTCTCGTGCACAGACTCATACGTAGCCATTTTATCCATGAAATCTCGCTCCCAAACATAATAGTCCTTCTCCTCGAACTTCCCAGACTTTTTCCGCTTATAGTAAACCAGAATATTCTCGTCCTTCAACGGGTCAGGAAGATCAAGGCGTCTGTCTTCCACAAGTCTGCTCAGCAAATGAGCCGTTTTTGGAGAAATAACAATCTTTCTACCTGTGTTCTTAGCCACGTTATAGAAACTTCTGAACCGGTCCATGTCCCTACTGTAACGAGTGACAAACACAATCTTACCGGTTGAAGCAACAACTTTGCCGCTTAGCGTTTCAACCTGCTGCTCAGAATAGTTCTTTCTCCGCTCCTCTTCAACCATTCTGGTGCCTTCGCATATCATGGCGGCAGGCTCAGATGTATGCGCCTTTTCAGCAAACTCTTCAGTCATATCCTTCTTGGGACCATGACTCCTAAGATCCCCGGTATACACAATCGTGCCTTCAGACGTGTGGACTAAGAAGCCGTAAGCAGCAGGAATCGAATGATCGACATGAACAGGCTCCACCACAAGGTCGCCAACCTTGATTCTGTCTCCAGTTCTAAACCTCTGAAACCGATGCTCCCCATAATCACAGAAGCTGCTGGTTTTCTCCATCGCTTCCAAAAACAGCTTAGTGCCCTCACCAAGATGCACCGGTATCTCTGGATCTAAAAACTGGACATGTTCTATGTGATCAAAGTGCGCGTGAGACAAAAACACAGCGTCAAACCTTGACTTCACATAAGGAACATCCGTGAACTGCAGCTGCTCCTCCGCATACAAACCCCTCAACTTCGGCAGCAAACCAAACTCAAAATAATCCCCTAATCCATTGATGCCTCTAGGAGAAAGCCAACCCGTAAAAAATCCACAACCCAAAGTGAAAGATTGACCGAAATCCAAGAAAACCCTGACATCGCCATCTTCCAACAAAACCTTGTTTCCACCAATCTCATCCACTCCACCGTAAAACGTTAAACTCACCATTTCAACCACGCCACCATTAACTCTCACTCAACCACATCTTTCACATAATCGGCAGAATAGCTTAACGGTTCTGAACCCAAAATCTCAATTCAAAAACAATCGACCTGCATGCATACGCATGTATGTCTTCTGCTTCAGTTTTTATGACTTTTAGAATAGACTTCGATTGCATGCGGGGGATATCTCCAGTTGGAGAGGCTTCAAATCTCTCCCAGCTACCCATTATTCTCCTCTTACAGTTACTGACTAAACGAAAAGGTTATATATCGCATGTGATATCTTTAGCAATATCTCTGGTGATATAGTGTTCGAGCATCCACCACACGAATTTGACCGCAGGATGAAGCGCACAGCAGGTGTACCAAGAGGTCTCCTTAGATTCTTGGTACTTAAGCTGCTGAAAGAAAAGCCGATGTCAGGAGCAGAGATCGTGGATGAAATTGAGAAAGAAACTGGCGGACGATGGAAGCCAAGTCCTGGATCAATCTATCCACTTCTAGCGCAGCTTCAAAACAAAGGCTACACAAAAGAGCTTCCAAAAGATGAAGTTGGAATGAAACATTACAAGCTTACAAAGGAAGGAGAAAAATTCTTTGAAGAACAAGCAAAGTTTGGAGAAAGACTTAGGAAAAAGTTGGAGTTTTTGGCACCTATATTAGTAGGAGGTTTCCAGATGGGCATCAATGGAGAGAAGCTGCGAGAGATCAGAGAACCTGCCAGACGACTTGTTACTGCACTCCTCGATCTGCGACTAACCCTAAAGGAAAATCTGACTACGCAAACTGCAAGAGAAGTAGCGCAAATTCTGAATGATAGCGCTGAAAAACTCGAGCAAATAATCGAGAGAATCAAGAAGGGATGACGGGTTGACAACACCAATCATTCAGACAGCTAATCTTCGAAAGACCTACATGCTTGGAAAGGTCCCGGTTGAAGCCCTAGTGGGTGTGGATTTGAGAATTGAAAAGGGTGATTTTCTCGCAATTCTCGGCCCTTCTGGAAGTGGAAAATCCACTTTGCTTAATATAATTGGTGCCTTGGACAAGTCAACAGACGGAAAAGTCTTCATAGAAGGCGTTGACATTTCCACATTGCATGACAACGGATTAGCTGATTTGCGGCGTAAAATAGGCTTCGTATTTCAATTCTTCAACCTAATTCCACGGCTAACTGCAAGAGGAAATGTTGAATTGACCATGGCAATACTCGGCTTGAGCAAGAAAGAGAGAAAGAAACGCGCCACAGAACTCCTCGAATCAGTGGGCTTGAAGGAAAGAATTAACCATAAACCGGCTGAACTCAGTGGTGGTGAACGTCAACGTGTGGCAATTGCCAGAGCCCTTGCAAACAATCCGAAATTTCTCCTAATGGATGAACCCACCGGAAACATAGATTCCAAAACTGCACACGAAATAATGGAGCTTGTTAATAGATTGAACAAAAAGAGAGGCATGACAACGGTAGTGATCACCCATGACAAGAACATAGCATCACAAGCTGGAAGAATAGTGCACATGGCTGACGGCTTGATAGTTCAGGAAGAGGTGAACTAGGATGAATATAAGTGATGTTTTCTCATACGCTTTCGGTGCAATAAAACTAAGGAAACTCCGTGCAGGCTTAACAACTCTGGGAGTAATCATTGGCATTGCAGCTATCGTTGCCTTGCTGTCAATTAGCCAAGGTCTCCAAATTACCATAACTGACCAACTTCAAACAGGATTCGCAACCGACACATTGATTGTTTCTACTGGGGGAGGCCTCGGTATGAATCCTGGCGCAATGACCGCAGTTGAATCAGATTTCGAATTGCTAGTTAATTATACAAAAATAATCGATGAAATAGAAAATGTTGAAATGTCAACGGCTGTAATTCAGAAGCTGTGTAACCTTAATTCTACAGAAGGAGAGCTCACGGTTACTATTGTAGGTGTAGATTTCGCCAAATATGCTAATATTTACAGTAGCACTTTTGTCGCTGAACGTGGTGAAACACCTTTAGATCCAGACAATGAAACAGTTGTAGTTGGGAAGTTGGTCAGTGACCCCGGGGATAATGGGACATTATTATTCGATGTAAATGATGCAATTGAGATCATTTGGACTCCCTCGCTGTACCAAGTTAAGACTTATACTGGCCATGTTACGGCTGTTCTTAAGGAGATTGGAGGCTTCGGCATTGGGCCTTCAGATTTTAGTGTTTACATTCCGATTTCGCAAGCTCAAAGTTTCTTTGGAACCGATGAATGTGATCAAATAATTGTGCAGTTGGAAAACGATGATAAAACAACGATTGAGAGTGTTTCTGAAGCCATAGATGAAGCCTTTAGCGATCAAGTCTCTGTCGTTTCTTCAATAGCTGTGCTTGATATTATGTCAAGTGTTTTCTCCACCGTAGAACTTTTCTTAGCTGGAATTGCTGCCATCTCACTTTTGGTGGCTGGCATAGGCATAATGAATATTATGATTGTTTCTTTGATGGAGCGTACAAGAGAGATAGGTATACTGAAGGCGTTAGGCATGAAAAGTCGAACGGTGCTTTCCATTTTCTTAAGCGAAGCAGTGATAGTTGGGTTGATGGGTGCAATATTTGGCATAGCTTCAGGTTGGGTTTTAGCAAACGTAGTTGCAAGAGTTTTTAGTGGAGGAGGCCCTTTCGGCATGTCAGGGGGAAATCAAGCAGCTACAGTCGGTGGAATGACGATAACCCCAGTTCTAACTCCAACAGTGCTTATAGGATCCCTTGCATTCGGCGTAGTAATTAGTGTAGTATTTGCAATCTATCCAGCTTGGCAAGCTTCAAGACGTAAACCAGTAGATGCTCTCAGATATGAGTGAGATGATGATGCATGCATTTAGAAAAAGAAGATGATGTAAGAGATATCTCCACTGTGGATGGGATTCGAATCCTACCAGCGGCGCCACTAAAGGTTATTGAACTACCCTGTCAAGAAAGATTATATCTTACTCTGAGATTCTTCCCACCACATAAACCCAGTTGGTGTCTAACTTGGTAAGTACCATGATGATCGAAACCAAAAACCTCACGAAGAAATTCAATGAACTCGCAGCAGTAGATCACATTTCATTTGACGTGAAAAGAGGCGAGGTTTTCGGTTTGCTTGGTCCTAATGGAGCTGGTAAAACCACGACAATAAGGATGCTCTCCACACTAACTAGGCCCACGGAGGGCACAGCCACAGTCGGCAACTACGACGTAGTAAAGGATGACCATGAGGTCAGGAAACTCATTGGCCTAGTTTCTGAAAAAATAATAATGTACGACCGCTTAACAGCCAAAGAAAATCTGTGGTTTTTCGGAAAACTCTACAATATCCCAAAAGAAATTCTCAACAAAAGGATAGACGAACTCCTAAAACTGGTTCAACTAAGTAATTGGAAAGATTCTCAGGTGGGCACCTTCTCATCAGGTATGAGGCAGAGGATGAATGTAATAAGGGCATTGCTTAACATGCCAGAAGTACTATTCCTAGATGAACCCACACTAGGTCTAGATCCTCAATCCTCAGTCGAAGTTAGAGAGTTCGTAAGGAAAATCAATAGAGAAAAGAAGACGACAATCATCATCACAACACACATGATGATTGAAGCTGACATGCTCTGCGACCGCATAGGCATCATAGACCATGGAAAAATCGTCGCCCTTGATACATCAACAAATCTGAAAAAGCTTGTTTCAGGAGCTGACGAAACTATCTTGGAACTAGAGATAGCAAATCTCACCACAAACATGGTCGCGTCGATACAGTCTCTAAAATGCGTCAACTCCGTCTCTCAGGACAACGCCACGCACATCAAGATTCATGCTAATGGTGACGAAACATTCGACGCTATTATCGATGCCATAAGAGCCGAGAAGGCCAAGATAACCTCAGTAAAAAACCTTGAACCCACACTTGAAGATGTGTTCCTACACGTCACTGGTCGCGAAGTTAGAGACAATGCAGATCGAAAAATACCATTGAGAGAGCACAGGCATTTTATGCCACGGCGGAGGGTGAGGTGAGGCCCGAATGAGCGTCAAAAGTATGATCTCCCACAGCCTCATGGTTGCTTGGAAGGACCTAATGGAGTTGTTTAGGAACAAATTAGGGCTGATTATGCTCGTGTTAATGCCAATATTCATGATGAGCATGGTTGGCTTCATATATCCCTCTGACACATCCATAAGCAAAATATCCATCGCCCTAGTGAACGAGGACAAGGGAGACGGCAGCGCAATGCTCATCATGGCCTTGGAGACGTTGAACAATAACACGAGTATGATGACCATTACTGATGCTTCAAGTTTCGATGAAGTAAGAGACATGATCCAGAGGGGAGACGTTGAAGGAGGCATAGTAATCGCCAGCAACTTCACTTCAAGCCTCATAAGTGGAAAACAGGGAACAATTACAATCGTAACCGACCAGTCTAATCCCCAAATGTCGACGCTGCTGCAGATCGCTTTGAAGGAAGTGTTTGAACAGATAGGCACATGGCTGGCACAACAAAAAGTTCAGGAGCTAAACTCAACGGTTAATGAAAGCAACTCACTTGCGATCGTGAAGCCCTACAGTGTCCAGACAGAAGGATCCATCCCAGGACACTTCAGTTATTTCGATTTCATAGCTCCTGGGATTATGGCCATGACGGTGATGATGAGCGTTATGACAGGGCTCCCTGCAGCTATCTCCCACGAGAAGGAGGTTGGCACGTTGGACGGAATGATGGTGGCTCCTATCAACAGGCTTGCTATAATACTTGGAAAAACCCTTGCCCAGACGGCTAGGGGTTTACTCCAAGGGACTCTCATACTGATATTGGCAGTGGCTCTGTTCGGCGTCACCATTCATGGGAGTATTCTGCTAGTCTTTGCATTGCTTTTGTTGGGGGTGTTCAGCTTCGTTGGCTTTGGCGTTGTGTTAACGTCCTTTGCGAAGGATCAAGAGACAGCCATGATGTTGATGATGACTTTAATATTTCCTATGATGTTCCTCAGTGGCGTGTTCTTCCCGATACAGCAGATGCCTTGGTACATGCAGGGAATCTCAAAATTCCTCCCACTGACATACGTAGCAACAGCTCTGAGGAAAGTTATGGTACTTGGAGCAGGGGTGTCCGTAATAACCACTGAGCTTGCAGTACTCATAGGATTTGGGATCATCATGACGATAATAGCAGTACCAGTGTTCAAGAGAGCCATGACCAAGTAGGGCTGAACCTCACGCACACATGTACCAACTCAACAAAGTTGATGTAAGATTCCTAGATATGAAAGGCAAACCATTAATAGAATGTAAACACAGCGATTTAACCATACCAAAAAAGAAGAGAAGCGACCATCTAAAAAGAACTCATAAGATATCAGTCAGTTTGAAGAGGTGGATAGGCAAGCCTTTTAGAGAACATATGTGGAAAAACGGCTGAAAAAACCACCAATAATAGAGCTTGAATAAAAAACCATTCGGTTACGGGAAAAGCATAACTTTCAAAGAACTTATAGCGCGTGCTTTGCAACGACATTAAAGGAAATATAAAAGAAATGGGGGATTTGCGGGAGATATCTCCATTCTAAGCTGTAATACGATTTTTGAAATAATATTCCCTAGGCAAGCCTTTCAACACCATACCAATGACCATAATAAAACTTATATTCAACGCAATCTTCCTTCAACACCACTGGCTTGCCAGAGCAGCACCATGTAAAAGTAGCCTCTCGCCACTTTTTACATGGGTTCCGTTTTGGTGACCAGCATCGCATTAAGGGACGAACAGCACATATGCCAAGACGGCTTCCAGAACAAACGAAACTGCAAGAAAAACAGTTGCAAAGGTTTCGCCAAAAAACATGGCCAAACCAATGGCATTTCAGCAAGAATGCCCAGTCAAAACAGTCAAAGTCAACAGAGAATTCGTCCTAGCGGAAAAAGTAAACAAAACGGGAGGAGAAAATTGAAAATAAAGGATTTAAGAAATGGAATGAAACAGGTAGACGTGGAGGCGAAGGTTCTAGAAAAGACAGCAGCCCGCGAAGTCATGTCTAGATACAAGAACGAAACATATCGCGTAGCAAACGCAATGATAAGCGACGACACTGGACAAATAAAACTAACCTTGTGGAACGACCAGATAGAACAAGTCAACGAAAACGACACAGTCAAGATCCAAAACGGCTACATAACATCGTTCCGCGGAGAAATCCAACTCAACATAGGCCGATACGGGCAGCTAACGGTAACGCAAACTTCCTAAATTCTAGGTCAGGCTACTTGTTAACGAACTACAAAGAGGTGAAAGAATGCATTATGAAAGGCGTGGAAGAAGAACCGACAGAGACTACGGTCCCAGACGTTTCCCCCCAAAACCAGTTGAAATAGGAAAAGAATATGATGTTGAAATTCTGGAAACCAGTCGTCGAGGCGAAGGAATAGCGCGAATCAAAGGCTTAGTATGCTTTATACCAAACACGAAACCAGGCGATCATGTGAAAATACGCATAACTAGAATAAGCAGAAGGTTTGCTGAGGCAGAAGCAGTCGGGGAAGCAGAAGAAAAGCCTGCAGAGGCGAAGGTAGAAGTAGTTACAGAGGAAAGCGAAACTACGGAAGGCGAAGAAACAGAATAAGAAAAACGCAACCGAACCTCATCCTTCTTTCAATTTCTGCAGCATCTTTAGGTTCTCATTTCTATGAGAATGCTCACCTCAGACTATAAACTGCTTTTATTTCTGATTTATGAAAACCTTTTTTGGCGAAAACCGAAATGTTGAATCGCAAAGAAGTGAAAACATCTTAGCGGGTTACAAGTCAATTTTCTCCAGTTTAAAGAATAGGCAACTAGAAATGGAAACTGATGAATAAGACTATAAGACAATTAAGTCTTCTTTTCTCGGCTTCTTGTAGTCTTTTTCTTTCGTGCCCTCTTTTTCGTTGCTTGTTTTTCCGGTTTTACTGTTTTTTCTGGCAATGATTCTGGTGGTGGTGCAGGTGGTGCTGTAGTCGCTGGTGAAAGCATCACCTTTTTCGGTCTCGCTATGTATCCAAGCCCCATGAAAATTATGCCGAGAACGACTATTGCATAGATATAGAGTGAGGTTTGTAGATTCATGGTGGTTGTGCAGATCGCTACTATGAAGCATATTATGGCTACGACGTATAAGGCGTAATCTGATCTCATTCTATCTGCCTCTCATGACGTCATAGGTTTTTCGTGGAAATGGCTTAAATAACTTTCTGACGTTTTTCTGTCTTTTTTAGAATATTTAAACCATTTTCAGCAAGACCCCAAATTTAGCGTAAAGCAAACCAGTTATATACACCTGCTAAACCATTTTTCAAGCCTTGCCTGCTTCTTTATCCCATAAACTTCTTTCATTCTCTGAATAACCGTTTCCACCCGTTTTCGAGCGAAATCCCTTTGGTCACAAAGGAAGTGGAAAAGCTCATCCTCACGTAAAGGACTATAGTTCAGATCGTATTCGGATGTGGTTTTTGGACTAAGGTAGATCTCTCTGACTTCCTTGTATTGGGGCGGAGTTTTTGACAAAAATTTGCTTGGCAGTTTTTCTATTCTTCCGTATTCTTTGATAAGTTTGAGTGCAGTCTTGGATCCTACGCCCTTTATGCCTTCATTGAAGTCTGTTCCAATCAAGATTGCCATGTCAACAAGTTGCAAACGCGTTATTTCATGATGTGAAAGAAGTTTGTGTAAAGTTATGAGTTCGGGCTTTAACGGTCTTGCTGTTCCTTTGCTTGGCAGGTATTCCTGTCCGTGAATTGTTAAGAACCGCACTAGTTTTGATGCTCCGAAGAGAACGGTGTCGTAGTCTTTGCTGCTTGCCGCCCAAACATCTCCCCGCATTGTCATGTAGGCTGTTTGAGCTTCTGCCTCGCTTGGGGCTTGCACGTATGGGATTCCAAGCAGTCTAAGCAGCTTTTTAGCGTCTTCTATCATGCTCCGTGTTAGCCGACTAGTCATAACCGCTTTTGAAAAGGCTTTAGCGTAGTCACCGGCTTTCAGTGCCTGTTGCCATTCTCGAAAGGATTTCTCTCGTTGTTCACGTCTCTTTCTAATTTCTTCTCCTTTAAGCGCTGGTGGTTGCCCATCAAATACAAAAACAAGATCTATGTTAAAATCGCGTATTAGACATGTGGAGCGGAACATTAAGCCGGCGATGTGGGATGTGATGTTTCCTTTTGAATCTTTTAGGGGATTTCCGTCTCTTGTTCGTATGATGGATAGAAATTGGTAGAGGTAGTTGTTGGCGTCTACTGCGAGGCTTTTTCCTCTTAAATCGTTTAAGGTAAGAATTTGCTTTACCATTATTGGAGTGAGGTTGACACCCAACGTTTTTCCCGTTCTTCATAGGTATGTGTAAGTGTGTGTTAAGGTTTTTACGATGGTTGCGTGTATAGGCATTGTGGAGCCCGGTGGTGTAGTGGACAAGCATAGAGGGCTTTGGACCCTCTGACGAGAGTTCGAATCTCTCCCGGGCTACCATAAGATTTTCTTAAGACTTTTGATGGAAAATTTCGCTGAATGAGACGTGTTTATGAAAAGCGCCGTATCAGCTGATTGCTAGTCTACTACATTACGCCTTGTAATATGATATGATCGACTTAACGGTTTCAGCTACTGCCTTTTTGAGGTCTTCTTTGGTTTTTTGAGGTTTCCAACCTAGGATTCTTTGTATCTTCTCTATGGATTCGGGCATGCAGCTTATACGCCGCCCACTTGGGATTACCTCGATTTTACTCTTTGAACCAGTCAACTGAATTATGAATTCGTAGAGTTCGCCATGAGTAATGTAGGTTGCGGGATTTGAAACATTGAAAACATGACCGTATGCCTTATTGTTTAAGGTGGCCAGTAAAAAAGCATCCACAACTTCGTCAACATGTATGCTTGCACACCCTTCATCGTCAAGCACTCCTATATTTTCATTTCTAATTATCTTGTCAATGTATTCTCTACTTAAAGCAGACAGCAGTGATTCATCGTCACTAAAAACAACTTCTATTCGAAAGGTGGTGACTGGTATTCCATAATGGTGGTAATACATAAGGCAGAGTTTCTCAGTGGTGAGCTTCATTATACCATATGCGGAGAGATGAGTTGGAGACAACTCAGGTTTGCACAATGTTTCCTCATCTATAGGAGAAGATTCGGGCTCTCCATAAACAGCGCAGCTGCTTGCAGATATAAAGTGTTTTACTCCATGGAATTTAGCTACTTCCAGAAGATTTAGGGTGCCTCTAACATTAACGTCAAATAAATCTGCGAGACGGAGAGCGCTTGGCTGGGCACCCCAATCCCAATTGATTGCTAAGTGATAAATTACGTCTACATTTTTAACAGCTTGTTCAACCAGACTTCTATCAGCCATGCCTCCACGCAGCCCATCGCTTCGTATACCTATCAGTTCTAGATTTGGGTCAGTTTCACCTTTAAGAAAGCCGGGCTGAACATCAAGAACGGTTACCGCAAATCCTGTCCGCAATAGTGTCTTGACAAGTCTTGAACCGATAAAACCTCCACCACCAGTGACCAATGCCTTCTTTTTAATATTTTTAATTCCCATGTTTTTCTATCCTCACTCATAAAAGAAAATAGGCAAACAAATATATGGATTCTGAAAGCAAATGATTTGATAGTCGTTTAAGCATTTTCATACACTAAAATCTTCTTTTAAGCTTATTTTAGTTGTATTTTTCCTAAAGGATAGAGAATTGTGCCTTAACGCCGATATTTTAAACCGATATTTGAACCTATCCGGGCTACCAAAAACTCCTGTTAGAGCATAGCTCGCCTTCTGAAAATGTGTGCATACAATTCGTTTTCGATTTGCAAACGTAGGAGTTTTAGAAGAGTTAAATAGGTACGCCGAAAATTATTCTTTTGAAGACGTGGCTTAACATGAAGGTAAAGGTGGAATATTTGGGCTTTATCAAGAACATGCTTAACAAACGAGTTGAAAAATTCGAGTTAAACAAGGAAACTTCACTTCAAGACCTGCTAGGCAAACTGTCAAACCTTTACGGAACGCCTTTTAAGAAAGAAGTTTTTGAGCCTGGTCAAAAAGACGTGAAAACGGGTTTTGTTGTTACCGTGAATGGAGTGTTGATGGGACAACTTGACGGGGTTGAAACGACGTTAAAGGATGGAGATCACGTCATTCTTATGTCGCTGATGAGTGGTGGATAGGCGGCAATCCATAAAAGTTATAGTCTATTTTAGTCAACTAACATTCTCTCAAAAGAGGGATATGTGTTGAGGAATAGAATAAAAGCCTTAAAGACAACCTTCAAAAAAGAATTCGACGGTTACATAATCGCTAACCCGATTAACCTGCTCTATTTCACTGAGTTACTGGGCGCTGCTGATTCATTAGGTGCTGTTATGATGCTAGTTCCAAGCGAAGGTGAAAGCACACTTTACGTTTATGGCGTAAACTATGAATGGATAAAGGCTGAAGCAAAAAACTGCAGGGTAGAACTGGTAAAACGTGGAGAAGACTTGGTTAAAAAAGTTGCAGAACAAGTTAGAAACCAAAAGCTGAAGAAACTAGGCTTCGACGCCATGAACGTTCTAACGTATCAAAAGTTCAGCAAAGCTCTGAAAAGCACTAAGCTTGAGGCTAAAAGCGAATACATCTGGAACCTTCGCAGAATAAAAGATGCGGGCGAGTTGAAAAAAATGCGAAAAGCCGCAGAACTAACGGTTGAAAGCATGCAAACAGCCTACGAAACGATTAAGGCTGGGATTCGAGAGTATGAAGTTGCCGCTGAAATCGAATATACAATGCGCATCCACGGATCCTACGGCGTAGCCTTCGACACTATAGTTGCCTCAGGTCCTCACTCAGCCTATCCTCACGGAGGATGTGGTGAACGGAAACTCAAAAACGGAGACCTTGTTGTCGTCGATATTGGAGCAATATGCAAGAACTACCGCGCAGACATGACTCGAACGTTCGTTGTTGGCAAGCCATCTGCAAAGCAGAAAAAAATCTACACAGTTGTGAAGATGGCCCAAGAGAAAGCTTTTCGGAAAATGCAGGATGGAGTGAAGGCTGCAGAAACGGACGCAGCTGCAAGGGGCATCATAGGCAAGGCAGGGTACGGTGAATATTTTGTCCACGGTTTGGGCCACGGTGTTGGATTAGAAGTACATGAGCAGCCAGTTTTGAATTCCACAAGCAAAGATGTACTGAAGGCGGGAAACGCAGTTACTGACGAGCCTGGTATATATATCGTTGGCTTTGGTGGTTTTAGAATCGAGGACACAGTGTTAGTGAAAAAAGGCAATGCAGAGAGATTGACTGGAAGATTATATGTTTTAAAAAAATCATAAAAAGTGTTAATTTATTGAGAAAAATAAAAAATTGCATATGCCTCAAAGTTAATCATAGGATTTATATACTACTTTGTACTTTATGCGAAGTATGCATCCTGATAAAATTCCGAAGCTTCTCTACGAATTAATTAAGAACTCTCGAAGAAGCGATAGAGACTTGGCGAAGGTCCTTGGGTTTTCGCAGCCTACCGTTACGAGGACTAGGAGAAAGCTTGAAGACGAGAAGTACGTTCTACAATATACCGCTCTGCCAGACTTTACCAAGCTTGGATTCGAGCTGGCAGCATTTACTTTCGTGCAATGGCTACCCGAAGAAAAAACAGAAACCACGTCACCTTACAAATGGCTTGACAAAGAACCTAGAGTGATCTTCGTTGCTGACGGCAACGGAATGGGAAAAAACTCTCTAATCGTGACTATGCACAAGAACTACACCGATTATTCAGATTTCATCGCAGACTTGCGACAAAAATCAAAAATTGCCAACTCGAATTCTTTCATAACAACATTGACTAACATAAAGAAACACATGGCTCTTGCTGGTCTCCAAAAGGTCTAACCAAAGCTGAGAAATTCGAGCTTCAACCTATCGTTTCCAAGGAAAAGTTCTAAAAACGTTACGTTAAATCAGTTACTCGGTGAATAGTTTCGTAGAAAAGCAACACAGCAAGAACTAATCTAAAGAGAGTCATAAATACGTGGATTGTCAGGTCTTTTAAAGAACTAGAAACCTCTTACGAAAACTACAGTCCACTTTATGAACTGTTCAACCGCTTATACTTGCTAAATTCTGTCGAAGAAACCAGTTAAGTCGATGTTTCCTCCACTAATTATTATTCCCACTTTTTTAGACTCTAATTCTATCTGTTTCGATAGTACCCCTGCCAGTGAAACTGCTCCAGAAGGTTCAACCACTAGCTTCATTCTTTCCCAGAGAAACTGCATTGCCTCTACAATTTCTTCTTCTGAAACGGTTATTATTTGGTCCACCTTTCCTCGTATTATTCTAAAAGTATTGCTTCCAAGAGAAGTTTTTAAACCGTCTGCTATCGTATTTGGATTCTCGACTGGAATAATTTTTCCTGCTTTGAATGATTGATAGGCATCGTCTGCGTTTTTGGGTTCAACACCAATAATCTTGGCTGATGGAAGCAAACCCTTTGTCGCTATTGCTGTTCCACTCAGTAATCCGCCACCGCCCACTGGACTGAAAACATAGTCGAGCTTGCTTACTTCTTTGATTAGTTCATAGGTAGCAGTTCCAGCACCAGCGATTATTGTGAGATCGTTAGATGGGTGTATGAGAGTATAACCGTGTCTTTCGATTAGGGGTATAACAGCTTTCTCTCGATCGGTTGGGTTAGAACCACAAGTGACTATTTCCGCTTCGTAACCTTTTGTTGCAGCCATTTTCACTAGAGAGGCATTTTCAGGCATAACTATCACCGCCTTGATTCCTAGAAGTTTAGCTGCTAAGGCTAGTGCCTGTGCATGGTTTCCAGAGGAGTGTGTTATTACTCCTTTTTTCTTCTGTTCCGGAGATAGTTGTGACAAGGCATTGAAAGCTCCTCTAAATTTGAAAGCTCCAGTTTTCTGAAAATTCTCACATTTCAAGAAACACTTGCTGCCAGTTATTTTGTTAAGGGTTGAGGAAGTCATTACGGGAGTTTTGTTAACGATTCCTTTTATTCGCTCATAAGCTTCTTCTACTTTTCTGAACATTTAAACCGAGAAAGGATTATCACAACGACTAAAAAAACTAATGCATGTCAATAAAGGTTTGCCACTTTTCAGCAAGCTCTCCTAATTCTGTTCGAAAGGTATAGTTTCAAGTAGTTTTTAAGTCTCGATGCAACTTAGCAGACGGATATTGTCTGAGAAGCAAATACGGAATTATGTCGTGAATAATGAAAGATTTTATAATATCCGTCTAGTATCACTTTACCATTGTGAGGTTCGATCAAGCATGCCATTTTCGTTACGTGTCAAAATGAACCAAAATGAAGTTGAAATTTCAGGTACACAAAAAGAAGTTTTGAAAACAATAAAAGACCTGCCAAAGCTTATTGAGAACATTTCCAAAGCGTTCGCTCACATGAACTCAAAAGTTGCTGCCACCAAAAAAACACCTGTAACAGTTCGGTTGACTTCTCCAACTGCCGTGCCATCCAAAATGTATCCTTCGATTAAGAAGGCAAAAAACTGCAGCCAAGCAGTGTTAAAGTTGCTTCAAACTGAGTGGGGGGCTTGGAGGCCTAGAAATATGTCTGAGATTGTTGAGGCTTTGAAGGCAAATGCTATTCACTATCCTTCAACAACTTTGTCAGGTGTATTGTCATGGCTTGTGAAGAAAGGGAAAGTGAGACGGTGGAAGACTGACGCTGGTTACGTGTATATATTGGCTGAGAAGGAGGAGGCTTAAGCTTTGCCAGGGCATTTGCGAGTTCGAGTGAAAGCGCCTTTTGGAGAAGTTGTTGTAGAAGGAGATAGTGCAAAAGAGATTTTGGATATGCTTAAGGACATGCCTCCAGAGTTTATGGAGAAAATTAACGGTTTGGTTTCGTCTAAATTGACGCCGCCTCTACATGCGCAGTTAGAAGGAATCGTGGAGTTCACAACTGAAGGCCCCGTGATTACGGCGAGACGTAAGCTTACACACTATGAAGCTATTGGATTAGTTTTGTACGCCTCTAACAAGAAGACGAGTACGGCGACGCAGATTGATCGTCTACTAAAGTCCAGTGGAGTAAATTCTATGGTGCCTGCAAGGTTAAATGAAATGACAAAACGAGGTTTGGTGTTCAAACCTGATCCTGGGCGGCCGGAGTTTAGGTTGACGACGAAAGGTGAGAAATGGGTTAAAGAGGGAGTTCTGGCGAAACTGAAGGAGACAGCGTAAGGTTGAGTATCACGGTGCACATCAAGTATAAGGACATTGAGGAAACTTTCACGGGAGATGTTAACAATGTTTGGACAAGCATCAACCGATTTTTTAGTCAGACAATCCCACTTTTTGACGCGGCCCGTAGTGCAGTTTTGACCGTGGACTTGAAGAAGGTTATAGTGGCTAGTAAGGGTTTTGTGGCTGTAGCCGAAGAGGGCCCTGTAGTTTTGATTTCTAAGCAGAAATTGACTGACACTGAAAGCTTGCTTTTGAAGTTGCTTGCAGCTTACGTTGGAGGACAGTTAGGTGTTTTGGACAAGATGTGGCTTTCTAGGGATGAATTGCAGGGATGGTTGGGGAAAAGTAGGAAGATTACGGGTACTCGGCTTGGCGAGCTGTGTCGTGAAGGCTTGGCGGTAAAGACAGAGGAAGGAGGTTATCGGCTTTCAGCTTTAGGGATTAACCGATTGGTGGATGAGGTGTTAGCGCAGATTAGGAGTAGAGTTTAAAGTTCTTTTTTTTGGTAGATTTTTGACTGCTTCTGTTATTTTTTTGGATGATTTATGGTTCTATAGGCTCCGTGGTTGTGTAGATTAGGTAACCTTGTTTGATGGGCTGACCGATTTTTTGTAGTTTTTATTTTATGGTTATGTGTTGGAAGCAACCGTGGTGTTAAGTGAGAGTTTTAAAGATGCTAATTGTCAGGACAGCGAAAGTGTCGGCGAGTTTTTGGCTGCTTCTCGCGGAAGTTGATAGAAAACCATGGCTTTCATGCAAAGCATGTTACGAATTTCGTCGATGGCCGTAGCGAAGTGTATATTTTCATCGGCTGCTAGAACGTAGTCGCAGAGGCGATTCATTTCAATTCTATCATTAAACGAGTTGGGAAAGGGGTATTTAAGAAAACACTCAAAAATCGAATAAGCAGAATAGAAGCGCAAGAGAGTTTGCTTGAGCCTGCTTGTAAGACTCGAAATGGCAATCAGTGTAGATGTCTTTTGCATTTTGCTCATTTTTCTTATGTGTGCGTAAAGACAAAGATCGCTTTGGTTTGTGCGAGAGATTAGGTCAATTGGTGGAACCTTTAGATAGAAAAATAGTAAGTGAATCCTGAGTTGATCATGTTTACGTCGTCATTTACTTTTTATTGCGTTGGGGTTGCTTAATGAATAGTGCTGTCAGAATGAAGCATAGTGTAATGCCAACTGATGCCATTATGAAGGACAATTCAGGGCTGACTTGCTCGTAAATGAACCCTCCTAGGAGGCTTGCTGGAACGCTGAAGGTCGACCATGCAACGCCGAAAGCTGCGAATACTCTTCCTCTTCTTTCTTTGGGGATCAGGTCTGCTTCCAAGGATGAGTATGTTGGTTCGTAGAAGGACCATATGAAGGAGCTTGCGGTCCAGAGAGCTAGAACTTGTATGAACATACCGCAGCGGATGAAGAGTAGATAGGTGAATATGTCTAAGGCTGTTGTTGCTAGTAGTATTTTTCTTCGGCTGAATTTGTCTAGTAGTTTGCCGACTATGAGTATCTTTGACGTAATGCTGATTGCGCTGCCTACGCCTATGATTATGCCCCATTGCGTAGATGTGAGGCCGATTATTTCTTCGGCGTAGACTATCCAGTAGGGTTCGACTAAGCCGTATTCAAATGCCCATAGGATGTAGATGGCTGTTAGGGCGAGTGTTGAGTGGGGCATCCACGACCATGTTTGCAGGTGTTCTTTGAAGGCGTCTTTTACGAGTTTGCCTAATTCTTTAACGCTATATTGTTCATCTGCTTGTTTGTTCTGAGGGGAAATGGTTTCTGTGAGCATGAACATTCGTATGATGCCTGCGGTTACACCTACTATTGCCAAGCCAACGTAAGCCCATCTCATCGGTGTTATTATGCCGTGGATGTCAATTAGGTAGCCTCCGATGGAGGGCATTATGGCCCATGGTAGGAAGCTTAGGCAGCTGTAGAATGCGAAGGCTGTTCCTCTTTTTTGTTCGTTTATCGAGTCTGCTAGTATTGCCCAGAATGCGGGTTCGAATATCCAGCACACGTTTGCTAGGATAATGGCTAGAGTCAGAAATTGCCAGTTGGGTGCGAAGGCTACTAGGAATTGGCTTAACCCGAGGGCGATAGTCATTAGGCTGATTAATGTCTTTCTGCCGTATAGGTCGGCTATGTGGCCGCCTATGATTGCGGATATGACAAAGGTGGTGCTTCCTAGGGCTGCGATGAGACCTATTGTTATTTCTGTTCCGCCTAGTCCGAAGACGTATAGGGAGAAGTAGGTGTTACAGATGCTTGTGGGGATTCCCCACAGGGTGGATGTGAGGGTTAGCACTAGGTAGTTGCGTGTCATGAAGCCGAAGTGTGGCTTGTTCTCTTTTTGGTTCATTTTTTTCACCCTCACAGGTTAGCTTACGTTGTGGTTTCCGATACATGTAAATCCTCTTCCACGATAGCAGTTCTTCCTTAAAAAACTAACGACCGACAAACAAAGTCTTATTGAAAAATCGAGTATGGTCGCTATTTTGTTTTAGTGGTTTTCCACTAGGACTCGCATCAGCAACCATTGGAGATATCACCCGCAAGACTCCACCTTTTTTATATATGAATGTATCTCCTTAATCTATGAAAATGGAAAATCTACCAAAAGGATTAGCGTCTTCTGGTGCAAAGAAGATAGAAAGAAGATTGGAATTAATTTCCGGTGGGAAAATATTAGATGTCGCTACAGGTGACGGGGGATTCATTCGCACCTTAATGAAAACCTTAAGAGATTATGATTTGTTTATAGGAATCGACAATTCTAAGAAAGAATTAGAATCTGCAAGGAAGCACTTTGAAGGGAAACCTGTAAATATAATGGAAATGAATGCGGAGGCTCTGGAATTTGAAAACGACTCTTTTGACACTGTGTGTGTGGCCAACTCGTTGCATCATCTTTACAGAATAGATAAAGTCTTGGCTGAAATGAAACGTGCATTGAAAACCTGTGGTTATTTTGTAATTCAAGAAATGTTTTGTGATGAAGAACAAGCCGAAGCACAAAGATCGGATATATTACAACATCACTGGGATGCAGAAATCGATTCTTTACTAGGTGTTACTCACAACAAAACACTCACAAAACAGAAGATCAAGGACATTGTGAGTAGTCTTGGACTAAAAGAGGTTGAAGTATTCGAATCCACACATTATGTCAAGTGTCTGTTCTGCGACGAGAAGTTTGAATGCGAAAACCCAAAAAACGAAAAAATAGTGAATCAAGCTATCAAAGAGATTGACGATAATCTTCGCCGCATAAAAGAATACCCCTATCTGAAAGCGCGAACTCGTTTAGAAAAGGAAGGAGAGAAATTAAAGGAAAGAATAAAGAAATTCGGTTCTGCTAATGCTTCATATTTGTTTATTGTTGGAAAGAAGTAGTACACCTTTGAATTTAGCTCATAATGTACTTGCGTTGGAGGTAGGATTTGAAACTCCCACAACTGTGGAGCGACCCCTGCAAGCCCCCATATTTTCTAATGCTTCTTGCCATTCGCCTTCTTGATGTTGGTTATATTTCCGTTTTTTATAGCGTCCTTTGAATTTTCTTTTAATTGAGAAGTAGTTGATTGAAACTCCTAGAGTACTCACCACATTTCTCAATGTTGACAATATGTTTCTTCTCTTCATCTTCCTTGAATCTTTCCTAAACATCAAATGATAAAATGAAGCACATATTATTGCTGCATGCGCAAACGCATAATTGAAACCTTTCCCAAGTGCGTGAATGACCTAAAGCGTTAAACCTGATGTTAAATATCGTTGGCTGACTAAAGGCACTAGAAAAGGTGATACAATTGGCAGAGGAATCTTCTACGAAGACACATGGTCGGCCGACTGGGATGAGAGCTTTCACTGTTGTCTGGGTTGGCCAGCTGGTTTCACTATTAGGCACCGCTATGACTGGTTTTGCGCTCGCTTATTGGGCATATCTGACTACCGGAATGGCTACAGCTTTGGCGTTAGTGGGTTTTTTCGCCTTTGCCCCGACTATACTGGTAAGCCCGGTCGCAGGAGCATTAGTGGACCGTTGGAACCGAAAGCTTATGATGATGCTTAGCGATTTGGCAGCAGTCCTGGCGACGGCTGTCATCCTTATGTTGTTCTCAGCCGGCAGTCTTCAGATTTGGCACTTGTACCTAACAGGAGCCTTTGCAAGTGCTTTTGGGGCTTTCCAGTTCCCAGCATATTCTGCAGCTGTGACCACTATGATATCGAAAGAACAGTATGGACGCGCTAGTGGTATGCTCTCTACGGCTCAATTCGCGTCTGGCATTTTTGCCCCGATCTTGGCAGCAGCCTTAATTGTTTCGCCTATTGGCATAGGTGGAATCTTGATGATTGACATCGTTACTTTCTTGTTCGCTATTGGCGCTTTGCTCGTAGTTCACATTCCGCAGCCTGTCGTGACTGAAGAGGGACTCAAAAGCAGAGGAAGCCTCTGGAAAGAGTCAGTCTACGGATTTCGTTACATCTTCAAACGACCCAGCTTGCTTGGTCTCCAACTAGTCTTCTTTAGCATAAATCTGGTTGCTGTCTTTGGAAATACTGTTTCAACACCGATGATCTTGGCCCGCACTGGAAACGACGCAACAGTGTTGGGAATTGTCCAGTCTACCATGGGAATCGGCGGAGTCGTGGGTAGTGTGGTGCTTAGCATTTGGGGCGGTCCAAAACGAAGGGTACACGGAGTACTGGCTGGAATGGCATTCGGCATGTTTGGTATGGTTTTGATGGGTCTTGGACGCGACCTTTATGTCTGGCCTTTGGCTGCATTCATCAGTTTACTCTTCATTCCGATCATCAATGGTTCCAATCAAGCGATCTGGCAGGCTAAGGTCGCCCCGGACGTACAGGGGCGTGTGTTTGCGACACGAGCATTGATTGCACAGATTAGCGTTCCAGTGGCCATGTTGCTGTCTGGCCCTCTGGCAGACAATTTCTTTGAGCCAGGAATGATGGCAGGAGGGGGCTTAGAACCTGTGTTCAACCAGTTAGTTGGCACAGGTCCAGGTGCAGGCATGGCGCTCATGTTTGTTATTGCTGGTTTGTGTGGAATACTCATAGGGTTCGGGGGCTACGCTTTCAAGGCTGTGAGAAATGTCGAAGACATTATTCCAGACCACCAAGCGAATGTTGCCACCAACCGAGGAGCAAATGTGTCGGAAGCAAATGCACGAGGCACGTCCGCATCAACATAGGTGCTTAAAATCCGAGCATATCTCATGGAATGTGTGGCGCATGCATGCATTCGAATATATCTGCAAACACAACGGAACAAAAATCTTCAAAAGAGCGAACCGCTAGTTCTGTTTTCTCTTCTCGTTTCTATTAATCAATTGATTAAAATTTTAAGAGCTAGAAAACCGAAGTTTGATTAATTAGTCAGAAGGGAAAGCTGAAAGGAGCTTGATGTATTTACTTGACAACTGTTATTTCAACCAATATTCCACCAAGGCAGGTGTATCGTCTTCTCATCGGGTTCTATTCCAGAAAACGGAGATGGCAGATTTCATCTTTTGCAGAACCATCACTTATTCTTTTGAAGATTGGTTCCTACTTCGTCGGTAGAAGTTTTAGACCAGTAGGCTATGCGAAAATTCTAATAGAACCAAGAGAGAAAGGTAGTCGTGTTCGCTTCTTATTTGACTTTAAGATATACTACATTATGACTTTGGCTTTTGAGATGTTGGCAACAACTTTACTTCTGACAATATTTCTTCCGAATTATCTAAAGGGACAATCATTGTATGAATTGGCACTACTAGTTATAATTGTACTTACTATCGTCCTTTTTCCTTACTTCAATCTCAGTGGTGTGAAAGAGAGCAAATCCAAATTTATTGCTGAAGCAGAAAAATTCATCAAGCAAAATGCCTCTTCTGAAGTCTAACGTTTTGACCAATTGGTCATGTCAGAGAAGGAAGAACGAAGTGTTGCTTCCCTAATCTTCAGAAAACAGAATGAACATATCGCCACGGACGCAGGTTTGCGAAAATAATGGTGTAAGCGCCGCCGGTAGGACTCGAACCTACGACCGACTGGTTAACAGCCTCAGCCCCTGATAAAACCACTACCAGAGACAGCTGCTCTACCGGACTGAGCTACGGCGGCAACACAACGTCTAACTTGACAAAACTAGGAATATTTAAATCTTCATACCCCAAAAAACAACAACCTGAACCAAAAATGCCCAAACTAACGCAGCTCCTTGCCTACATCTGCCTTTCCATAGGATTTCTAATACTCGCACACCAATACATTTTCTATGGCATCTGGTTCGAAATAGCAGACATCCACCACGAAACCTTCTCCATAGCCTTCTTCAGTTTCGGCTTAGGCATCTTGCTTGGTTCGACTAGAAAAACTGGAAAACCTTAATTTCACTGCTACTCTACAACATAGAGAAGGAGGGCCCGTAGCTCAGCACGGTCAGAGCGACAGGCTCATAATCGCCACGGACGAGAAACCTGTTGGTCGGGCGTTCAAATCGCCCCGGGCCCATCATACTTAAGTTTCCTGAAAAAATGTTGACAACAAAGACGGTGAAAAACTACCGGTAGGAGAGACCATTTGAAACGTGAATATCCAACCCAACCCACTGTAGGCGTAGGCGCAGTCATAATCTGCAACGGCAAAATTCTCTTAGCTAAACGAGGGTCTGAACCAGGAAAAAATAAATGGAGCATCCCAGGCGGTCTTGTTGAACTTGGCGAAACAGTGCGAAACACAGTAGTTCGGGAAGTAAAAGAAGAAAGCAACCTCGATGTAGAGGTTCACAGTTTAATCGATGTCGTAGATAACTTAGAGCCAGATGAAAAAGGTAAATTGCGCTACCACTTCGTCATTCTCGACTTCTTTGTTCGCTTAAAAGGAGGCAGTCCTCACGCAGGAAGTGATGCCTTAGAAGTACACTGGGTTTCTTTAAGTGAAGTAGAAAAATATGATTTGACAAGGGTTTTTAGAGAGTTCTTTGAAAGGAACAGAGAAAAGCTTCAACATTTTAATTCCTTTTAAAAAGGTTTCTAGGGTCTGTTGGTAGCCCGGGAGTTACCGTTCCAAAACTGTAATTTATACCGAAATCCCCATTTTTACTTGGATTGTTAAGCTAAAACTGTAACAGGCAGTAATTTTACCTACGTGCAGTGGAGATATCACCCGCAAATCCCCATTTTTCTGCACACATACATTGAAGTTATCAAAGAAGCGGGGAGAGATTTTCTATAATAAATCTTCTACAAAAAACTAAGTCAAAAACTCCGATGTTCCGTCCTTGCGATGATTTCATCCTGTAATTCTTTGCCTATATCAACAAAATAATCGCTATAGCCTGCCACGCGAACTATGAGGTTTCTATATTTCTCTGGATTTCTCTGCGCTTCTTCAAGAGTCTTCGCATCTACCACATTAAATTGGATATGGTGTCCCCCCAGCTTGAAGTAAGTCCGCACCAAATGCGCCAACTTATCTGTGCCTGCTTTATCAGCTAGCAATTGGGGCATAAATTTCTGATTGAGAAGAGTTCCACCAGTTTTGACATGATCTATCTTGGCAACCGATTTGATCACGGCAGTAGGACCATTTTTGTCTGCTCCCTGACTGGGTGAAATGCCATCGGAAAGCGGTTCTCCAGCCTTTCGTCCATCTGGCGTTGCACCTGTAACCCGCCCAAAATAAATATGGACCGTAGTAGGTAACAAGTTGACTCGATACTCTCCTCCTTTTGTATTCGGTCGCCCATCCAACACTTCAAAATACGCGTCAAAGACTGCTCGGGCGATGTTGTCTGCATAGTCGTTATCATTGCCATACTTTGGGGTTTTGTTCAGCAGCATCTGTCGGATTTTTTCGGATGCTTCAAAGTTATTTCTGAGCGAGCTGAGCAGTTGTTCCATCGTTAACTTCTTTGTGTCGAACACGTGATATTTCACTGCGGAAAGCGAGTCCGTCAAGGTTCCAATTCCGACACCTTGAATGTATGTCGAATTATATCGTGGCCCTCCGTCGTGGTAATCTTTTGCTTTTGCTATACAATCATCAAACAGTAGTGACATTAATGGAGTGGGCATATAATCAGCATATAGTCTTTCAATAATATTATTGCCTTTAATCTTGAGGTCTACGAAATATTTGAGTTGTTTTTTGTAAGCCTCCATTAGCTCGTCAAAGGAAGCAAAGTTGGAGGGGTCTCCCGTTTGCAGACCGATTTGCTTCCCAGTCTGTGGGTCAACCCCATTATTCAAGGTTAGCTCAAAAATCTTTGGCCAATTGCAATAACCGGTTAAGGTGCAACTTTCTTTTCCGAAGACACTGATTGTAACGCAGCCACTTGGGCCTCCGGCTCTTGCATCTTTCATTGATTTTCCAGCACGGAGAAATTCTTGAATGATCACGTCGGTATTGAAGATTGAGGGTTGCCCAAAACCAGCTTTGACAACTTCAATACCTTTCTTTAAAAATCGGTCTAAGTTCTTGCTGCTAAGTTGAATGCATCCACTCGGCTGAATTAACCGCATCTCTTCTAATACATCTAGTATGAGGTAGGAGAGCTCGTTGACAGCGTCTGTTCCGTCTTCCTTCAAGCCACCAACATTGATCAAGGCGAAATCCTGATAGGTGCTGCTCTGCTTCTCAGTTATATCCACTTTAGGGGGCGCTGGTTGATTGTTAAACTTGATCCAGAAACATTGCAGCAATTCTTTTGCGAACTCTTTTGAAAGCTTTCCTTCTTCCAGATCTTTTTTGTAAAAAGGATATAGGTGCTGGTCAAGGCGCCCTGGATTGAAGGAATCCCAGACATTAAGTTCGGTTATCACGCCCAGATGGACAAACCAGTAAATCTGTAAGGCTTCCCAAAAATCTCTGGGCAGATGAGCTGGAACATGCGAGCAAACGTCAGCGATTTTCTCAAGTTCCACTTTCCGCTGTGGATCTTTCTCCACTTCTGCAAGCTCTCTTGCTTTTTTAGAGTGGCGCTTTGCAAAGATGATTAACGCATCTGCAGCTATTTCCATCGCCTTAAGTTCCTGTTCTTTTGCGTAAGCATCAGGATCCCTAAAATAATCTAAATTATCTAATCTATTCTTTATTTCTTGTCTAAAATCAAGCAAGCCCTTATGATAGATTTTGTTGTCCAAAATAGCATGTCCAGGTGCTCTTTGCTCCATAAATTCTGTAAACACACCGGAATTAAATGCATACTTCCACTCCTTAGACATTGCTGAGAAAACTCGTTCACGCATGGTTTTGCCTTTCCAGAAGGGAATGATTTTTTCGCAGTAGATTCTTTTATCGTCTTCGCTTACGAGGAAAGGAGTCCTTTTTCTTGAGTTCAGCTTTTCCAGATCTTCAATTGTATGATTGCACAATTCCGGATAGGTAGGAGTGGCTTTTGGCGCGGGTCCGCGCTCTCCTATAATCAGCTCGCCTTCATTAATACATATCGTCTTGTTTTCCAGCAAATATTTGAAGACTAAGGCACGAGCTATAGGAGTGGAAACTCCGTCTGCAGCACCGCTTCGATAGAAGTCTGTAAGCAATTCGGCTCTTTCGGCGGAGATGTAGGGTTTTGTGTTAACGCTTTGCTCTCTCAGGCGTTTGACCCTTTTTGACATCATATTGTTATCCTCCTATCTGGATTTTCAACCCAAAAGTTCCCAATTTTTTCTTAATTTCAGCTAATGTTTCACTAGAAGGAGAATGGCTCATGAAGAATATATCTGTTGGTTTCATCAATCGCTTAGATTTTTCAATCCCAGCTTTGTGATAAGGGAGGATGCTTAAGTCTTTTACATTTTTAAGCGAAGAAACAAATGTACCAAGTTCTACTATGTCCTGTTCATCGTCATTTATGCTTGGAATGAGCGGAAAATGCACAATTATCTTCTGTCCATTATGTGAAAGTTTTTTCAGGTTTTCCAAGATAAGTTTGTTTGATACACCTGTAATTTTTTTGTGTTTTTTGTCATTGATTACTTTAAGGTCATATAAGAACAAATCCACATGTTTGCTGATCTTTAAAAGGGGATCTGAGTTTACATGTCCACAAGTATCCACGGCTGTATGGATTTCTAGTTTCTCGCAGGCTTTTAGAAGACTATGTAGAAAATTTGATTGCATTAGCGGTTCCCCTCCGGAAAAAGTTACTCCGCCTTCGGATTCATCGTAAAAAACCATGTCCTTTTCAATTTCTTTCATCACTTGAGTTACCGTCATTTTTCGCCCAACAAGTCTCAAAGCTTGCGAATAACAGGCTTCCACACAAGCTCCGCAAAGATTACATTTTCCTTGATCTAAAAGTAAGGAATTATTTGAAAAAGATATAGCGCTTTTAGTGCATTCGTTCTGACAATCTCTACAACCTATGCACTTTTCTTCCCACCACATAAATTCCTGTTCTCTCGCTTTCCCTTCAGGATTATGACACCATAGGCAGTTCAATGGGCAACCTTTAAAAAAAACTGTTGTACGAATGCCTGGACCGTCATGAATTGCATATCTCTTGATGTCAAAAATCATTCCCAGATTTTAACACCTGCATCTCTAGGGGTCTGAAGTTTTTCATATTTTTAAAGCTTGCTTCTTTGCCTTCAATAAGGCGTATGCGTGCATTTTCCAATGTTTATTTTTGGCGCGCGCCAGCCTTTCTGCATTTTTGAGGAATGACAGGATTTTGACAGCTTTTTGATAGGTTTTTCCATCATTTCAGAAACGCGCGTGCTCACGACCCCCTTTTTGTGGATAACGACATGCTTCTTTTATGAATGCTCACACAACGGAATCACTCTTCAAAAAGCACGAGTGACTAGACGCGTTCAAGTTTGAATATAACTGGTCTTAATCCGTCGGTGCAGCAATTAATGGCAACACCTTTCTCCTTGATCCATGGGAGATCTCCGCCAAAGCTCAAGAGCCGGATATTACCATACATAGAGATCCAAGCGGAAGTGCAGAAATCTTCAGGCATCCTCAGATTCTCAACAATGAATTCCTGACCATCCCTAAACAGTCCACAAGCCTCAAGAGCATGCGATGTCGCAGGAGGTTTCTCAAAAACTTCAGATGGATGAAAACGCCTCAAAACTGTAATCTTAACCTTATGTAGCTCAACCATTTCAACCACAACTGACTAGTATAGAAGAGCATCTAAATAAACTATCTAAATTTTTCGAGCACAGCTTTGAACCCTCTCCTAGGTGGAGAAAATCACCGCAACCTCCTTTTTTATGTGCACATCATATTTGAATCGAGCTGGCTAGAAAAACGAGCCCAAAGTATATTAGAACTGTGCCGAACAAGACTATTAAGACTCTATACCATTTGATCCCAACGACTTTCATCCCCCCCTTGGCAAGATGGGCAGTTGAGATAAGCCAGACATAGTCCATCCAAACATGGCAAATATACATCAGCAAAACGCCGGCAAGAGACGCAAACTCCAATGAAATAATAATAAGCTGGGCTCCAGCAGTAAGCCACCAAATGATAAAGAAAGGGTTCAAACCGGTGAAAGTCAGACCAATAACGAGTAGGTGTTGAAAACTTGTTTCACCAATTCTTTGAAGGCTTTTCGACTTAGGCTTGAGGGAACCATAGATTTGCATTACACCGAAAGCAACTAGCACAACACCTCCAGTAACTCCAACTACAATCTTGACCAACTCGCTCGTAATGATCAAAAGTCCAAATGCCAATAGCATAACAAGGGTGAACTCAATCAAAGTGTGCGCCACAGAGAACACAATGCCCCCTTTGGCTCCAAATTTGGAACCTTCTGTGAGGTTGGCAAAAAATAGAGGGCCAGGGGCTAAAGCACCGGACGCAGTTACGAGAATAACAGTAACCATGAAATCTAGTATTTCCATAAAGATGTAGAATTGTCAATTTGAATAATAACCTTTGGTGATTGCGCGCGCATCGTGCATATTTATACTTTTTTATGGATTTTGCTAAATGCGCTCGAGTTTGAATATGACTGGTCTTAACCCATCGGTGCAGCAGTGCACCGTGGGGGCTCCTTTTTCCTTTGTCCCCGGTTCCCAGTTTCCGTCGTATTTCAATGTAGTTACTACCTTGTACATGTCGTTCCAAGCCCAATGACAGAATCCTTTGGGCATCTCACCATCTTCACCGACGATAAACTCTTGACCTACCTCAAATACAGGACAAGCCTTTCGATTCTTTCCCAATGGAGGGTTGTCACCAAATATTTCTTTTGTATCTAGCTTTTTTAAAACCGTAATCCTAACTTTGCTCTTTCTTGCCATAGAATCACCACATTCCCACAACTCTACTTTCTTATAAATCTACCTTGATGAGGAACCTTGCATAGTAATTGTGGATAACTGCGAAGCATTTAGCGCACGCATTGCAGTTTTAACCTTTCTTAAGAAATGGACACCCTAAAGTGTCCATTGTTAACAATAGGTTTGGGTTTAGAGTTAAGATTTGTTTAAAAATGTGTGTGGCAGGGATGATAGCCCGGGAGAGATTCGAACGCTCGTCAGCGGGTCCAGAACCCAGAGCAGCCAAGGCAATTCTTTCATTATAGATGACATCGACAATACTGTTGCTGACTTTTGGGAGTACTCAAGGTTGAAGAAAGAGGCTGGAAGGAGGTAGACTTGCATTTATACACGTAAGGCTTCGGAACATAGGTAGCCATTAAACCAAATCTATTTTGCGCTTCGGACATTTCCAATCATTCTCTATCGCACAAATCATGCAGACTCGAAGTTTACAAGATGGACACACACAACTAATGACTACTTGTTATCTACATTGAGAACATTCTTTGAGGATAGTGTCGGCTTTAGAATTCATGTTGAAACCTCTTTGAATGGATTTGCTTGCGATTCACGCCGTGCATTTGTGAAGGGAAGGCCATATCTTTGGGCTCTATAATCACTTTCACTAAGAGAGCGATGAACCGCAAGCACAATGGCACTAATTGGATTTTCTATTTAATGACTGTGAGGCAACGTATTGCTAGAGAAATAGAGAGTAAGGTGAAAGTGTGTTTGCATAATAGTTCAGTATAAAATTGAATCTGAAATCCAGAATTCTTATCTGTTCAAGCCAGAAAATTCTTTATAGTTTGACTACAAAGTTGGGTTGCGATTAACATGGAAATGAAAGGTGGAGAATTACTGGGAAAGAGAATTGTTTGCGAAGACTTGGACGTGGGTAAAGTGAAAGAGTTCATATTCGACTCTGAGCAATGGAAGATTACTCATCTTGAGGTTGAATTGACAAAAGATGCGGCTGAATTAGTTTTAGGCGTGAGAAAAGGCGGAATACGAAACCTACTCGCTGTTTCCGCAATAGGTGAAGTTGACCAAACAATAAATTTGAAGGTTACAAAAGGACAACTCCGCATATATCTGATACCACCAAAACTTCAATCATAACGCATGTTATACTACTGATTGCGTACCCACTTTTTCTAATATCTATTTTCTAAGTAAAGGAAGGATCTTTAGAAATTCTAAGATTTTAACCATGTTAGAAAGTAGAAACTTAGAAACTTTTTATTGCCTTCCTGATTTTGTTAGCAATCTCATCTAATTCTTTTCTTTTTGGCTTAAAGCCGTAATTAAGACCTAATTTCAGTCCAAAACCATCTCCCTTGAATCTGGGAATCACATGCAAATGAACGTGAAATATGTCTTGGAATGCAGCTTCTCCGTCAGCTAAGAACAAGCTTACTCCTTCACATTTTACTCCTGATCGCCTGAGACCTTCTGCTACATGCATTGCAGCTTTGAACATATGTGCCCCTATCTCTGGATTTAGTTCAGATAGTTGTGCAGCATGAACTTTCGGGATCACCAACACGTGTCCTGGATTAACGGGTGTAATATCCATAAAGGCCACAACGTCTTCATCAGAATAGGCTACGCTTGCAGGTGCAACACCTTTCACTATGCGACAGAAAACACAATAATCCATCTTTTAAACCTCAAATATTATCAGTTTGCCAATATTCAAACAGTTGTATTTTAGAGTCTCCCTTCTGTCTCGCTTCTGCTTCTCCTCAGCCTCTCTGTTCTCTATAGTCTTCCTATAGTGATAGCCTGAGCAAACTAGGATGATGTATGGCACACGTTATAAGCCGAACAACTTATATGAAAAATCGTCGAAAAGTGGTCTTCTGGGGAAAAATTTGCCAAAAGAAGATGAGATGTTACAGGAACTCAAGAAGATACGTGAACTGTTGACGCCGGCACCGTCTCCACCAGCAAAGAAAGGCTTATGGAATGAGTTCATGAACTTCATATCGAAGTACAAGGTTATGGGTCTTGCCGTTGCTTTCATTATAGGCATTTATCTAGGTAACCTAGTTCAAGCACTCGTTTCGGACCTAATAATGCCAATAATAGGCCTTGCTATACCTGGACTAGATAACTTAGCAACTATCGAATTGCCAGTTGCCAGCCAAAGCTTCCTAGTGGGGCACTTCTTAGTAGCGTTGATAACCTTCATTATCGTAGCTTTCGTAATCTTCGTTATGGTCAAGATTACGAAACGATGGGGAATAGAATAAAGCGAAAAGCTAAATTCCCTTTTTTCTGTCATCCTTGAACTCTAAGGTATAATACGCGCTAATCAAACAAAAGAAGACGTGAAAGGAATTCTTGAATGCAAAGGCAGTTAGCTCAGCTCTGAGAGATTTTGTAGGAGTTTCAGATATTAAAAGTTTGGGACCTTATGTTAAAACCCAATGGAAAGACTATAAGGAGAAGTTGCAAGGGAAAACCTAAATCATTAAAACTTGGTATTGGAAAGAGCGTGTGCGCATGCATGCGCATATATGAAGGTGATCTCCTAAGAAGAAAATAGGTAGCTAAGATTCGTGCGCACAACTACTAATAAGTAGGCGCGCGTTTGCTCTCTGGTGGAGAAATCAACCCTTATTTTAATGCCTCAAGCTTGCACGCGAGGGGTTCTTTGAGTTATCCTTTTTGAAGCTCGGAAAGAATTCTTTCGTAAAAATCCAACGATTCCGGATTAACTAAAGCATCTCTATTTGTAACTGGTCTCCCATTCACTATATTCGACACCGCACTCTCAACCTTCTTCATGCTGAAAGTGTATGGAATATCTGGCGTTTCGATGATTAGAGCTGGGACGTGTCTAGGAGACGCCTCTTTGCGCAGCGTTTTTCTAATCTTATTTTTTAACTCGTCTGTTAATTGAAATCTTGAAGCCAGTTTAACAAAGAGAATAATGCGTTGATCCCCCTTCAAATCTTGCCCTACAACCATGCTGTCAGCAATTTCCTCAAATCTTTCCACCACATTATATATTTCCGACGGACCAATGCGCACTCCAGAGGGTTTCAAGGTAAAATCAGAACGCCCTAAGAAGGTTATTCCACCAGTGTCGCTGTGAATCAGTATCCAATCACCATGCCGCCAAACATTTGAATAAATGCTGAAGTAAGCATCTCTATATCTCTTGCTATCTAGGTCGTTCCAGAAATAAAGAGGCATCGAGGGAGCGGGAGCTTCACAGACTAGTTCTCCTTGTTGATCAACCACGCTATTACCCTTCTCGTCATATGCTTTCACATTCATTCCCAAAGCCGGACCCTGCAATTCACCAGCATATACAGGTTGAATAGGGGTTCCAGCAGCAAAACAACCATTGATATCTGTGCCTCCCGAAATAGAGTTGAAATGCAAATCTTCTTTAATTTTTCGGTAAATATATTCGAATCCTTCGGCTGAAAGAGGAGAACCAGTCTGAGAAATTTCTCGTAACGAAGACAAATCAAAATCCTTAGCTGGCTTAGCATCCACACTTTTGAGATAGTTGATGTAGCTTGCGCTGCAACCAAAGATGGTTATTTTTTCGTCCTGAACTAGTCGCCACATGGTGCTCCAATCTGGGTAATTGGGGTTGCCATCGTACAACACTAGGGTAGCGCCTACAGCTAAAGAGCCCAGTAGCCAATTCCACATCATCCAACTCGGAGTTGCTATGTAAAATATTCTGTCATCACGTTTTAGATCAGTATGAAGTATCAGCTCTTTTAGATGATTGATGAGAATACCCCCAGCTCCTTGAACCATACATTTTGGCTTACCAGTTGTGCCTGAGGAAAACATGATATATGCTGGATGATCAAAAGGCAGCTTTTCAAATGAAATCTCTCGCTGTTCTTCTTGAAATACAAAATCATCATAAAGCACCGAGTTAGGGATAGAAACAATATGGGGTTTTTCTTCAACATAAGGAAATACAATAGTTTTCTTTACTGAAGATATTCCTTTTGCCACTTCCTCAGCTCTTGACAAAACGCCAAACGTCTTCCCTTTGTAGTAGTATCCATCAACAGTGAACAAAACTTTAGGCTCAATTTGACCAAAACGATCAAGAACTGCCTTTGGACCCAGTTCAGTACCACAAGAAGACCATATAGCGCCAATACTTGTAGTTGCAAGCATAGCGTTGGCGGTTTCCACAAGGTTGGGCATATAGGCTGCCACGCGATCTCCAACGGCAACACCCATTTTGCGTAATGATCTAGCTAAACGTGCTACAGAATTGTACAGTTCCGTGTAGGTCATTCTGGAAGATTTTTTGGTTTCTCCTTTAAATATAAAGGCGGGATGGGCGTCTCTACATCTCAGAAGATTCTCTGCAAAGTTCAATCTTGCCCCAGCAAACCATTTTGCACCAGGGAACTTGCCTAAATCATCCACTACGGTCTCATATTTTTGGGAAGCTTTTATTCCCCCAAATTCCCACATAGCTGCCCAGAAATCTGATACGTTTTCTATAGACCATCTATGAAGTTTATCATAAGAGTCTATTTGAAGATTGTATTTTCCGTTGACAAGATTTATGAACCGTGTTATGTTCGCCTCTTTTATACGCTCTTCAGAAGGTACCCAAAGTGGTTTCCGCATTTTTCACTACCTTTTGATGTGCGGCCGCGCGCTATCTTTTTCAGGAATGTTTGTCATAACTCCACTGAATAATTAATCTTAGTGGTTCATTCTACATTATTTCACTATTGTAGAATAAATGTTGCTCGTTTTAAAGTCAGTTTGTCGTGTTCCCAATCTTCTCTCATGTTCTTCATTTCCTCGGTGTACGTAACCTACAGGACTGTTCAAAACGTGTATTTACACTTTAATTTTCTAATTTATAATTTCTAACTAAAGGAAAAACCTTAGAATTTTATATTTTCTATACTAGTTAGAAAGTATAAACTTAGAAACTTTTTATTGTCGTTTTTCTGTTGAGTTTAGAGAAATGAAAAGACCAGTCAAAATTGTGGACTATAATCCTCAATGGCTTACATTGTTTGATAATGAGAAGCGTCTAATCCTTAATGTCATAGGACACTTTGTTGTTGGAATCGAACATATAGGAAGCACTGCTGTCATTGGTTTAGGTGCCAAACCGATTATCGACATTACTGTTGCTATCAAAAATCTAGAAGACGTCCACAAGTGTATTGGACCTCTTGAAAGTATTGGCTACGAGTATGTTCCGGAATACGAAGAATCAATACCTGAAAGACGATATTTCCACAAGGGCAAACCACCAAAGGAACAACATTATCACCTGCATATGGTTGAACTATCAAGTAATTTTTGGAAAAGACATTTACTGTTCCGTGACTATCTTCGAACTCATCCAGAAGTCGCTCAAGACTATCACAAATTGAAGAAAAGACTGGCAAGAGAGTATGGTTCAGATCGTGAAAGCTACACTGAAGCAAAAACATCATTCATTGAATCCATAGTTGCCAAAGCAAGAGCTGAAACAGAAACACAGTGAATAAGACTTCTGTCTCCTCTGTGCCTCTCCTCTACAATTCAACTTTTCTTTGCTATCAACATGATGTGCCTGTCTGGAAGGTTCAAGGTCCATTCAACAGTTACGCCGTAGTGCTCTAAATTCCTGTCTATAGCAGTGATGCTAGTAACATGTACTACTTTAAACCCAGCTTCTTGCACAAAATCCACAAGTTCCTGACGAGTGAATGGTGTATGAGTTTCACTCATTTCCTCTTCTTCAAGTCCAGAATTCAAAGCCCAGATTTTAGTGATAAAATCATAGAAATCACGCATACTGCTTCTGACCCAACCTTTACCTAGATCATGATAATTTATCTTACGTGGCTTAAACTTCGATTGGAATTCACGTAATTTCTTTCTCAGTTCTTCAGAGAGTTTAAAGGAGATTGAGACATCACCTGGATTGAAATGGTCCAAGATAATTAGCTCACCGTCCTTCTTCAATAAATCAAAAATCCTCTGAAACGTCCTAGTGAGTGCATGAACTCCTTTAAAATGGAATATCTCATGAAGAACTTGGACAGCTACTACAAGATCAAAAGAACGGTTCTTAAAAGGTACAGCTGGTATATCTCCCAATATTGTCAAAACATTCTCCTTTTTTTGCAACCTACTAATAAGATACTTTGACCGATCAACACCAATTATCAGCGCAGAAGGAAACCTCTCAGCTAATCGAGTTGTCAAAGCACCAATTCCACAACCTAAGTCCAAAATCGCAGAAACATCAGGATTAATATAAGCTGTTACAGCTGAAAGTCTCTCCTCCCGATGGGTTTTTGCGAGGAGTTCAGCCATCTCCTTTTCTCTTACTGACATAGTTTTCTACCGATCACTAGATTACTGTCTCCTATGAATATACGTTATTGCGAGCGCGCAAGAAAAAATCGAAAGAAAAGGTCTAGTGTAGCATTTCGTAAGGTTAATGCTTGCCTCTTTCTTAGCTTGCTTCTCTATGGACTTTCTTCTTAACGAAGGCCATATCACAATCCGCTGAAGGATGGATTGTCTTCACTTGATATTCTTCTCGGGAAATGTTATCGACTATCTTTTTGACGCCTGAGAAATCATAGTTGTGAAAGAAGACTGCCGTTTCATCGTGTATAAGAGATCTTGAATTTTCCCAATCACTCTTCACTGTTTCATAAGAATGACCTCCATCAATGAAGATCAAATCCATTTTAGGCAAGGTTTTCAACACTCTAGTAAGAGTTTCAACAGAGTCCCCTTTGAAAAGCTTGAACTTACACCGTGTCTCCTTTAATTTCTGCCTAACTTGCTCCATTCTGTTGCTTTCATAAAGATCGAACCCGTAATACTCCACTTCTTCAGGCGAACAGTTTCGAGTAGCGACCTTAACCATTGTCATGGCATTCTCACCATCTGCAACTCCAATCTCCATGATCTTCTTACATTCATTCCTACTGATGTACTCGTTAAGAAAAGAATGTGACCCATATCCTAATCTGCTAGATTTCATGCCACTCTCTACTCTACAACTGGTTTTATATTTTATAATTTCTAAGTTAAAGAAAAATCTTAGAGTTTTATATTTCCTAGACTATGTTAGAAAGTAGAAAAGAGTGAGAATCTTATTATGACTATGTCTGATGAAATTCGGAAATGTAAGAGATGCATAGATCTGAAATTAGTTAGTTATGATAAATTCAATGCTGATCAGAAGCCCTACGTTCAATTTGATGTGGAGAGAAGTTGGAAACCTGGAAAAGTGGATGTTCTCTTCGTCGCTGAATCTCCGCCATGGAATGGCAAACAACGCTATTTCTATAATCCAGTTGCTGAGAAGCGGATTAATCTAAGAACGGAAGTCCTGTCAAGGCTGAACTTGGACAAGCTGGAGGTCTTCAAAGAGAGAAGCTATTTTCTTATTGACACAATCAAATGTAGGTTAAATAAATCAATAAAAAAGAAAGTATTGTATAGGATTGCCAAAACCTGTTCACAAAGATTCTTGTTGAAAGAAATCAGGCAACTGAAACCTAACACTGTTTTCATACTTGGAAATACAGCCAAATATGCGCTTGAGCAAACTGCTGATTTCGAAGAATTGGTCCAACACAGAATAACACAAGACTATGATACAAACTTATCAGGCTATCGTGTAATCGTATGTCCCTTTCCTGGAGGACTAACCAGAAAGTGGACCAGTGAGATAGATAGCGCTTTCATGAAAATTCGATGAATCTCTTCTGTCTCCTCAGTGCCTCTCCTCAGCCTCTCAGTTCTCACCAATCTCTCTAAAGTGATGGTTTAAACACATTGGATTGCTGTGTGATAGAACTTTTATCCACAAATGTTATCTTGAAAACGAAAATATATAAAAATGGGAGAGCATTAGTTTTGAGGAACGTAATTTCCGTAATAATAATATCAATACTGTTTCCCAGCATTTTAATTTTAGCAACAAATTTTCATGTAACTGAGGTAAAAGCACCTAATGGCTATCCAGTTCACAACCTTGACACTTGGTTAAACTATATAACTATTCAAGAAGCGATAAATGCTCCTGAAACTTCGAATGGACATACAATCTTTGTTGACGAAGGGATCTACTATGAGCATGTGACAGTTAATAAATCCCTGATGTTGCATGGAGAGAATAGAGGAACCACAATTATTGATGGTAACATGACGGGGGATGTTGTCACCATAACCCAAGACCACGTGAATGTTACAGGTTTCACAATACAGAGAAGTGGAGGGGAAGGCACTCTTATTAAGGCGGGAATCTACCTTAGCAGCACAAGCTACTGCAATATATTTGGAAATCGCCTTGTCGATAATTATGTTGGTATTTTTGGGTCTCCAAGAAACACGAGCATGTCAAATAACACCATAACAAACAACCACGTTGGTGTTGACATTCACCACCAAGCGACTTATAACATCATATCTGGAAATTGCCTTATGGCAAACACTGTGAGTATACATATATACAACGCAGACTCAAACAGCATCTTCGAGAACAACATGACGAACAACTGGCGAAGCATTACACTTGGGTATTCCAGGAACAACAGGTTCTATCATAACGTTTTTTTCAACAATACTGAGCAGGTACTTATCTTAGCTAGCGGGTACGCCAACTTCTGGGATGATGGTTACCCCTCTGGTGGAAACTTTTGGAGCGAATATACTGATGCTGACCTTAGCCATGATGGAATAGGTGATTCTACATTCATATTAGATGCAGATAACACTGACAACTTTCCTCTAGTGGGTGCATTTTCTGAATTCGATATCACTTCAGAATACAGCGCTCAAGTTATCTGCAATTCTTCAATTTCAGATTTCCAATTCAATAGCACTGCGATAAGTTTCAATGTTACTGGTGAGGATGGCACTACTGGCTTCTGCAGAATATGCATACCAACGGCCTTGATGAATGACTCCTTCAGAGTGTTTGTCAATGGCACAGAAATCTTACCGTCTCCAGAACCTTTACCATGTTCTAACAGCACACACAGCTATCTATACTTCAATTATAGTCATTCAACACAAGAAGTCATAATCATCCCAGAGTTTCCATCACTCATCATTCTACCAATATTCATGACAGCAACTCTGCTTGCAACAAAAATCTATAGAAAAAGCAAATCAAAACACTAAATTCAGCAGCACCAAATTTATAACATTGAACCTGCAATCCCACGCGCGCAAGGGGTTGCAAACAGAAAATGCCGCACAAGAGAAATGTTGTCCTTTATCTTGATGCTGAAATAGTTAAAAAAACGCGTGAAATAGGCTTCAACCTTTCTAAAACGTGTGAAAACCACTTGAAACACTTGATTAACCAATTTCAAAGCGTCTACTCAGGAAATAATTGTGGAAGCAGTGTGGTTGGTAGCCCGGGAGAGATTCGAACTCTCGTCAACGGGTCCAGAGCCCGTCATGCTTGACCGCTACACCACCGGGCTTCACAACAATCAAAAAATTAAGCATCACTAATAAACCTAATCAGGGTTAACTTATTTTTTCAGGTGATTTTTCCAACATTTATCGCTTTTATGGATTCTTTTTTCATTCAGTGTTGCTTGGAAATAGAGTTCTGATAGACAATATCTCTTACAATTTAGTTTTGTTAATCTGGAAAGAAAAATCGAAAGATTTATATATTAAAACATGTCCTTAAATTTTATTACGGCGGCCAAATGGACGATTTTTAATTCCGAAGTTTCTGATGAGGAACTTGATGGTTGTGACCGGTTTACGCCAGAGTAAGTCATAGAAGGGTAGTGCAATGAGCAAGAAGACTATGGCGCGTCAGCGTTTAACGGATAAGTGCCCAGAGTGCGGTAGCACTAATCTTATTCATGACTATGACAGTGGGGAAACTGTTTGTGGTAATTGCGGACTTGTCTTGCGTGAGCAGATGATGGATAAGGGACCTGAGTGGCGGGCTTTCACGCAGGAAGAGAAAGCTTCACGTAGTAGAGTTGGGGTGCCTACTTCGTATTCTGTTCATGATAAGGGATTGTCAACGGCTATTGGCAGAGTTGACAGGGATGCTTTTGGTCGTAAGTTGCCACTTTCTACTCGGTTGCAGATGTGGCGGTTGAGAAAGTGGCAGATTCGGTCGCGTGTTCATTCAAGTGTTGACCGGAATCTGGCGCAAGCTATGGCTGAGTTAGATAGGTTATCGGATAAAGTGTATGTCCCTTCTTCGGTTAAGGAGAAGGCGGCGGTGGTTTATCGTAAGGCGTTGGATAAGGGTTTAGTGCGTGGTAGGTCTATTGCGGCTATTGCAGCTGCTTCGTTGTATGCAGCTTGTCGGACGACAGGTACGCCGAGGACTTTGCGTGAGATTTCTGAGGCCAGTTTGGTGGATAAGAAGGATGTGGCGCGGTGTTACAGGTTGTTGTTGCGTGAGTTAGATGTTAAGATGCCTATTGCAGATCCGTTGACTTATGTTTCGAAAATTGCTGAGCGGACAGGGATTAGTGGGCAGACGCAGGGTATAGCGATTAAGATCTTGCGCGATGCGAAGCGTGAGCGGGCGGCGGCTGGGAAGGATCCGATGGGTTTGGCGGCTGCAGCTTTGTATATTGCTTGTTTGATGGGTGAGGAGAAGAAGACACAGAAGGATATTGCTGAAGCTGCAGGTGTTACTGAGGTTACGGTGAGGAACCGGTATAAGAGTTTGAAGAGGCAGCTTGGTTTGGAGTTGCCAGACTAGCGTGTGCGTGACTCTTCTAGACTTCTAGATTTTTAGGTCTCGGTTAAGGTGCTGAGTGGCAAGGCTTGCTGAAATAGGTTTTTCGTTCGCTGGAATAATGTTGCTACGTGGTTCAGCCTTTCTCAACTGACAAATCGAAGACGCTGAAAAACTTTGCTGCAAAGAAACTTCTGTTCTAGAAAGCCTCTTCAGACTTTTAGAAACTTCATCAAAATAACGCCCAACAGTAAAAACACAATTTCAACAATAGAATTTTTGATATTGGTTTCTTTGTGCAATTCAGGAATAAGATCCGTTGTTGCTATGTAAATGAAACCTCCCGCTGCAAAGCCAAGGATATAATTTGTGTTTGGGAGGTACGAAATAAAGAAATAGGTAAACAAAGCTCCAGCCATAGCCAATATTGCGCTTACAAAGTTAAAGAGCAAAGCTTTTGCCTTAGTGAACCCTCCGTAAATAAGCACCCCAAAGTCACCAAGCTCTTGTGGTATTTCATGCATCACAACCGCTACAGTAGTGATTAAACCCAAGGATTCAGCAGAGAGAAAACTTGCTGCAATGACTATGCCATCAATAAAATTGTGAATTCCATCACCCAAAAAGTTCAGATAAGCAAAAGGATGAACTGGGCATTCTCTCTCATGGCAATGACGCCACAGACATTTCTCAAGAAGAAAGAAAAGCATAATGCCAAAAACAACTGTAATAAAGACGCTTTCATCAAGCGTGGAAAAAGATTCAGGGATTAGATGAAAAAAGGCTCCTCCCAACAAACTTCCAGAAGCAAAACTAACCAACACAAGAACAAATTTTTTCAGAATGTTCTCTTTAACAGCTAAAAATAATATTCCAATCAGTGAAATGACGCTGACTAAAAACGTGGAGATGAGAATCCAAGCAAGAGTAAACATGGTATGTCTTCTATTAGCATTAATTTTTGAGCTAATAAAATATCTGTTTTACTACAAACTTCAAAAGCTAAACTTGCCAGCATATTTTTTATGTTCTTGAGTCCATACAAATCCAAGATATATACCGGGAACAATAAGATCGGCTGCAAAAAATGTTGAGCTTAGTTGATGTCCTTTTTATTTTTATGGATTCGTTAGGGATCTTCAAGGTGTTGAGAATCTGCATTTTCTTGTTAGAGATCGAGTGAATGACGATGTAGTGTTGCCCCGCGCGCGCGACACTCACGCATGTCTAGAACTTAAAAAAATCGACCCCCATTATCCACTTCTTGCTTGAACTCTTTGGCTAACTCCTTAATCAACATCTTCTCTCTCTTTGTCAATTTTTTCGGGACAGATACATCTACTCGCACCAAGAGGTCCCCTCTACCATGTCTATGTAGTCTAGGCATGCCCTTTCCCTTCAACACAACCACATCTCCAGGGCGTGTTCCACGATGAATCTTCACTTCACTGTTACCGTCTAGCGTTGGAACAGTGATGCGTGCCCCTAGGGCAACTTGAGGAAACCCGATTTTCAGATCATATAAAAGATTGTCTCCGACTCTTTCGAAATGTTTGTGAGGGGACACATATATATTAACGTAGAGGTCTCCTGGAATCCCTTCTTCTGGAGGAACATCGCCTTGGCCTTTTAGTCTTAGCTGGTATCCATTATCAATTCCTGAAGGGATCTTCACAGTTATTCTCTTCTTCCTTTTCTCGAGTCCGATGCCCTTGCATTTTTTGCAGGGTGAGTCAATAACCTCACCTTTTCCTCTGCATTTGGGGCAGGGAACAATACGTACGAACATGGAGAACCTGTTTCTCTGAACATCCTGAATTTGTCCTACACCATTACATTCTGGGCAACTTCTTGGGGAGGTCCCTGGATTGGCTCCAGTTCCTTTGCATGTCTCACATTTTTCGATTCGTCTAACCTGTATCCTCTTTTCTGCACCTTCCGCTGCTTCTTCAAGGGATATTTTAACATCGTGAACTATGTCGTGACCTTTGACGATTCTTCTTCTGAAGCCTCTTCGACCGAAAAAGGGGCTGAAGAAATCCTCGAAGTTAAAGCCAAAGCCAAAGCCAAAGTCTCTAAATATAGATTCGAAATCTACTCCTCGGAATATATCTTCTTCAGAATATCTTTGATCGAATCCTACATGGCCCAGCATATCGTATTGTCTACGCTTACTTGGATCTGATAAGACAGCGTAGGCTTCAGATATTTCCTTGAATTTGTCTTCAGCATCGGGTGATTTATTGCGATCAGGGTGGTACTTCAATGCCAGCTTTCGGTAGGCATCTTTGATCTCTGCATGAGAGGCTGACCTAGATAAGCCCAAGATTTCATAGTAATCACTTCCACTTGCCATTCTGCGCGCTGTAGCTCCTTAATAGTGTGAGTTAGCTAGTCTTCTTTAGATTCTTCAACTTTGTAATCTTCGGAATCTACAACCTTCTTTTCTTCTTTTTCTGCCTTCTGGTCATGTTTTGCAGCTGATTTCTTCGCCTGCTCTGCTGCGACTTGTTGATAAACTGTAGTTCCAACTTCCTGGAGGATTTTTGTGAGATTCTCCGATTTAGTTCTAATCATTTCCATGTCAGTACCCGCTAAGGCATCTTTCAACTCAGAGACAGCTTTGTCAATATTCTTTTCCTGATCTTTAGCCAGTTTTTCTCCCAAGTCTTTCTTTGTTTTCTCTGCAGTGTAAATTAGAGTATCAGCATTATTCCTTAGCTCTGCCTCTTCCCGCTTCTTTTTGTCTTGTTCTGCAAATCGCTCAGCCTCCTTTATCATCCGCTCCTTTTCTTCTTCAGATAGTTTAGTGGAGGCTGTAATGGTTATCTTGGCTTCTTTGTTAGTTCCCAGGTCTTTTGCTGATACATTCAAAATGCCATTTGCATCAATGTCAAACGTTACTTCTATCTGCGGTATCCCTCTTGGAGCTGGAGGAATTCCTGTTAAGTTGAATGTCCCAAGCGACACGTTATCTGGAGCCATAGACCGCTCCCCTTGTAGCACATTGATCGTTACTAATGTCTGGAAGTCTGCTGCTGTGGAAAATATCTGCATTCTCTTTGTAGGAATAGTTGTGTTTCGCTCAATTATTCTAGTATGAACCTGACCCAAGGTTTCAACACCAAGAGATAAGGGTGTAACATCAAGTAAGAGCAAGTCCTTGACTTCCCCTGTAAGTACACCCGCTTGTATGGCCGCCCCAGTTGCCACACATTCCATTGGATCCACTCCCCGCTCTGGAGATTTACCCAACATTTCTTCAACAAATTTCTGAACCAAAGGCATTCTGGTCATGCCGCCAATCAAGATTATTTTGTCTATATCCTTGGGAGTCAGCTTGGCGTCCTCTAAGGATTTCAGGATTGTCTTTCTCGTCTTCTTGACAATAGAATTTGCCAAAACCTCCAGCCTTGCTCGAGTGAGCGTAAGGTGCAGGTGTTTTGGTCCTGACTCATCTGAGTGTATGAAGGGCAGATCAATGTCAGTCGTCATCAATGTTGACAGTTCAATCTTGGCCTTTTCAGCCGCTTCTTTAAGTCTACCCAATGCTGCGTTGTCATTGCTGAGATCTACTCCGGTCTGCCGTTTGAATTCTTCGATTATATGATCCATGATAGCTTTGTCCACATCTGTTCCTCCAATATGTGTATCACCACTCGTCGATAGAACTTGAAATACGCCTTTGCCGAAGTCCATTGCCGTAACGTCATGAGTACCACCGCCAAAGCTGAAAACTAGGATCTTCATTTCTTTCTCTAATTTGTCAATTCCATATGCCAAGCAAGCTGCAGTTGGTTCATTCACAATGCGTTTAACCTCAAAACCAGCAATTTCTCCAGCATCTTTTGTAGCTTGTCGTTGGTTGTCATTGAAGTGAGCAGGTATTGTTATTACAGCTTTGTTTATTGGAGCACTTAGGAAATTCTCAGCATCTTTCTTGATTTTCTGAAGTATAAATGCTGAAATTTGTTGAGGGGTGTATTCTTTTCCTTGAGCTTTTACTTTATAATTTGTCCCCATTTTCCTTTTAATCTCAAAGATTGTGTTTTCAGGATTAGCTGCAGCCTGTCTCTTTGCAGGTTCCCCGATTAGAAGTTGACCATCCTTAGTGAAGGCCACAACAGATGGAAACATCTTGCCAGCTGCTGTTGGTCCCTCAGCACTTGGGATAATCGTGGTTCGACCTCCTTCGAAAATTGCTGCTGCCGAGTTTGTGGTTCCAAGATCTATCCCAAGTATTTTTTCGCTGGGTTTCCTATTGCTCACTTTGTTCCACTTCCTTAGTAGCTTTTAGGGATGATTTTGCTGCGATTTTCACAGCACTAGGTCTGATTACTTTTCCTTTCATAATATATCCTTTCCTTATTTCCTCGATGATTATTCCTTCCTCTTCACTCTCAATTTTTGCCACAACCTCATGTTTTGAGGGATCAAATGTTTGACCAATACAATCTATAGGAGAAACCTCTTCCAACTCTAAGACCTTCTTGAGCTTTTTCAGAGTCATTTCAACACCTTTAAGTAAGATCTCTACTGATTGAGCTTGCTTGGTTTCTTGGATTGCTACTTCAAGTTCATCTACAATTCCAAGCAACTCAAGGACCAAACGTTCGTTACTGTATTTTCTGATTTCTTTAATTTGATTGTCTAATCTTTTTTTCAAGTTCTCAAAGTCTGCCTGCATATACTTGAGCCGATTCAGGTAATCCTCTGAACGTTTCTTCTCCTCCTTCAAGGCGTTGGCTAATTCAAGTGTCCCATTTTCTTCAGCGATCTCTTTTGAGCGGGCATGTTGCTCTTCCCGTTTTTCATTCTTGTTTCTAGCTTGTTTTTTCTCCGCTTCTTTGCTCATCTAGGATTCGCCCCCCTTGGTTCTAAATTTTGGTTACACAAACAAAGATATATATGTCACGATTTTACGATTTGACAATGTAATCATCGCGCGTGGCATTTTCCTGCATAGTAGATAAATGACCCCTATAAGAAGTTTTTAATGGTATGGGGTGCGTCTGTGGCGGGCGGGGTGGGATTTGAACCCACGACCACAGGCTTAGGGGGCCTGCGCCCTATCCGTACTAGGCTACCCGCCCAACCATTCTCATAAGAGACGCCAAATTTTATAACAATAACGCTTAAACTCATCTAGTCAACACTAAAAACACCCGTCACCAAAGAAAACCTAGACAAAGAAGTGTTAAGTACACAGAAACAACACTATTCATAATTTGGAGCTTGCTTGGACTGTAACAAGGGGTTTAATCTAAGCGCCAAAACACACTTACACTAGTTAGGTTGCAGCAGTGGAAAGTGCCTTAGATATCTTCTGCAGTTCCTTAGTAACCGTTGATAAGAATTTAATTCTGTCTTCAATTTTTTGTCTATGAGCGCTAGTAAGCTGCTTGAATTTTGGCATTACATCTTTGATAACGCGGATCATGAGATCACGGTTTTTCTCTTCGCTTAAATTCTTCAACTCAGCTCGCCCATCCCGATATAAAATTATGAGGTGCCCTGTAGGATCTATGTTTGCCTGAATTACATTCCCCATTTCTTTTGGAAGCGTCGCTGGGGAAACTGGCATTGTTGTTGCGAGTGGCTGCATAAGTTTTAACAACGATTCGAAGAACGCGGTTACAAGTCCTTTCTCTTCAGAAGTTAACTCGCAGATTTGACCAATATCATCCTGCAAGCTTTTCAGCGAATCAATAAGTTCCTGCAGTGATGCCTGAGCCTGGGTATTTTTTTTTGGTTCTTCCTCAGCTGGTAGTTGCAACATTTCTTGGGGTGGACTAGTATCTTGGCTCATGTGGGGCATTCCCTTACTTAGTTTCTCATTGATAGATTACTAAAAGCCCTTGTATGTTGCGTGTCTTTACGCACACGGTTTATTTAAGCAGGCGCAGTTGTGTTGGTTTGGTGTCGGCTCTAGAGATAAGAATAGCGTATCGCAAGTAGTAGTACGCAATATTTATCTTATTCCCATTTCCTATATATTCTTGAGGCGACAGTATTTTGAGCTATGGACATCAAGGCATGAAAGAGGAAGAGGAAACTAGTCGAGTTCAAAAAGTCACCTCCGTCCGGCGGGACAACTACAAAATAACGGTGTCCATAGACAAAGAACGCCCTATGTCTCAGTCTCCTCTTTACCACAAATACGACATCCAAAAATACGACCTTCACCCAAACTACAGCTTCGCACATCTTGCCGACATGATTCCTACGAACACTCCCGAATACATCGACAGCGGACAACATTACGTGGAACGTATCATCCGTGCACTCTACTACTTCAAACAATGCTCCCTAATAGGACCATCAGGAACGGGCAAAACACACATAGTCTATCTTGTGGCAGAACTCTGTGGTTTGCCAGTGTGGGAAATCAACTGTGGCCTTCAAACATCTTCGTACGACATGATTGGACGTTTTATTGGCCTTGGAAGAGAAAACTGGATCGACGGAATGGTGACAAGATGGCTAAAAGCAGGTGGAATAATGTATCTTGACGAAGCTAACATGATGAAGCAAGACGTTGCTACAAGGCTTAATCCAGTTCTCGACACTCGGGGGCACCTTGTGTTGAACGAAAAGGACAACGAAGTCGTGGAGAGACACAAGTATGGATACTTGATAATCAGCATGAACCCCTATTCAGCAGAGTTTTCGGGAACCAAGCCATTGAACGCTGCTATGAGAAGGCGGATGGCTGTGTGGATAAACTTCGACTATACAAGTGTTGGCAACAAGATTTCACCTGTCGAAGTAAAAATGCTCATGAACCGATCTAAGGTCGACGAGAATATGGCTTATAAAATTGTCCAGGCTGGTGCAGAGTTGCGAAGACAATACAAATCAGGAGACGTTCCTTACGGTCCATCTCTAGGTGATCTAATAAACTGGGCTACCCTTGTTCACGACGGCAACACCCCTAACGTCGCCGCTGAAGAAACCATAATCGCATTAACCAGCGATAACACTGAAGTGCAAGATGATGTCAGAAGAATTATCGAGTCAGTTTTTCCTAAGCCCAAATGATCTGGATTACAGCGAAATAAGCGGTAATCTTCATGGGATTTCTTGACTACGCCTGGTCTCTCTCCTTCCAAGAAGACAAAGTGAAAACAAGAATCCGTGTAGACCCAAAACTTCGGCAACCAACTCTCACGCGGAATGAAGCCGGCTTCAACATAACGTTACCTATGCCTTCCATGTCAGAAGAAGAAACTATATCTTTCTTAGGATACGAATTTCCAGCAGACCATGGAAAAGCTAAAGCGGGAAGATTATTCAGAGCCTGCGTTTTCCATCTAACCACACACACATTGATACCAATTGACTATAAAAACACCGTTTCATCGTCATCAAAACGTACACTTGTTGAATCTTTCTCCGAGTCTCTGGTCAACGACACTTACGTCAACGCCTACATTTCACTAAAGCACCATGACAAACTAGCCGACTTGGCCTTTGCAAATTCGCTTGCCTTTGCAAAGATGAAACCTGCTGAAAGAATTTTCAATCCAGCCACTCGAATAATGGCGGCTTTATTGTCAAAGATTAACATAGGTATTGTAAAAGGAGCGCTTCGCCCAAAAGAAGAGAATGCAGTCAACCAGTTGGCTATAAAACTGAGTTCACTTAAACAAAAAATTATAACATCGCTGACTGGAAAGGAAACCGAACTCAGCGAGGTTTTTAACGAGACAAAAAACGACATAACCCAAATTCTCGAATCACACGGCCCTATATTAGAAGCTCCCTCTCTGCAACATACTGAACAAATTGGCCCATGTACAGTGTTCTCTCAATACGAGATACCATCTGAAATCGAAAAAATCTTCAAAAAATCTCTGGAAACTCTAAGCGGGATTAACCCGTCGAAAGAACCGATAGACTCATACTGGGGAAAAGAAGTAGACGCAGAGGCTTCACAAGCGTTCGACTCATGGACTCACCAGAGAGCTCGAGAAAAAAAAATATTGACAAGAATTGAGAAATATGTGGAAGGGACTAAGTTCAAATCTATTGAGTTTCCCGAGGAAGACTATACGCAGTATCAAAGAGCAAGGGCTTTGCTTAGAGGGGGAAGTCGGCGACTTCTTGACAGTCTTAGAGTGGCTCAGGACGCCTTAGACGAAGATCCTAGAAAAGAAATGGGACAACTAGACATGCCTGAAGTTATACAGAAGATTGCAAGTAGAAGTCCGAGAACAGATGTTTTCGTGCAGAATGAATATCTGAGCAGTAGCTTCGCTTGGGGAGTTCTCTTTGATGTAAGCGCAAGCATGAAGATTAAAGGTGAACTTAGCAGAACACTGGCAATTTGTGTTGCTGAAGCTACAAAGGAACTTTTGATGGATCCAGGTTCGTGGACATTCTTTGCTTTTAGCGATCGTTTCTACATATTAAAAGGCGCTTCAGAGGCGTATTCGCGAAGGGTTCGCGCGAGGATTGGAGGACTAAAATTCGATGGCTTAACGTATATGCCTGATGCCATTCGAGTTGCAGGCAAAATTCTTGCGCGGAGATTTGATGCGCAAAGGTTCTTGTTAGTTCTTTCTGATGGATGGCCATATGGTTATCCAAACATGTCCAGTGCATTGTCGGAAAGTATCAGTTCATTAGAAAAGAAGGGCGTAATAATAATTGGAGTAGGCTTGGAAAGCGAAAGAATGAAGAACTTCTTCAAAATAAGCAGCGCTGTCTACAGCCAAAAGGATCTCATAAAGAAATTCGCAAAAATCTATATACAAGCATCAGCAGCTGCACTCGAAAGGTAGAGATATCCAGCTTATTTCGCACCTTTGAATTATTTCACAGGCACGTCTTTTTTATTACAGGAAACCAAAAAAATCAATTCTACACATGGAATCTCCCTTTATTTGAATCAAATGGAGAAAGGTCTAGGCTTAACGCCTAAAACAAGTCTACGCTTCTGTAGAGACTTCTTCCTTTTCTGGCTGCACTACTTGAGTTTCTTGATTTTCTGCAGCAGCTTCAACCGTTCGCTCTTGTTCAGACGTTGCCGTTTCTTCCGGTGGAGCTGCACTTGGTATACTTTGCGGAGGGGCGCTTTCCTCTAAAGCTGTAGCGGGTTCAGCTGTCTGCGTAGTCTCCTCTCTTATAGTCGGAGAATTCTCATTCATTTGAACAATAGGCATTTGCTGTTGACTTGAGTAAAGGAGATTTGCTGGTGGATAAGGTGCATCAATTAGAGTAGCGAGTAAATACATAGACGTAAAAACGTGTTGATATACCCTCTGAAACACTAGTGGAATCTGTGTCTCAGGGTCTGCTTCTAACATTTTCTTAATTTCTTCATTTTTTCCCTCAAGTGTAGCTGTTCCCTCCACCTCGAACTTCACAACGTTCGGCTTGGTTCCGACACTTAGAGTGAAACCTACACTAACCCAGTCGCTCCGACGTTCTTTCTCCTCCATCCGCGCTCTGACATCAAAATTAATTAACTTTCCACTCTCAACTTCATCAACTAGCTTAACTGCTGACAAACCACGAATCTCGACCCTAACTGCAACACCTAACGAGCTAGTTGACGGGCAAATTTTCAATACCCCACTTTATCTTAGTAAATCCTTTAGCCACTTAATGTACGATGACCATTACCTTTGGGTTTTGTAGTTTTTCCTTTGTGTGTAAATCTTTGCTACATACACAGTAGAGACGCATGTATGTACCCCAAAGAGGCACTGTTTGCTTGGGTTCTCGCTTTAACTGCTTAGCAAATACGTCCACGACACTGGAAGAAAACGGCAATTCTTAATCCAGCAAAGTCCAACAAAATAGTCTTTTATGTTTCTTTTAGGATGGAAAAATCGGCTATGTACTGAAACTTCTTTGCGAATTCTTGGTCTTTCTTGTGACGAAGAACGATTTTCTCAGGTACTCCATCGCAAATATAAGTTATGTAAGTTATGTCTTTACCAAGACCTGACTTTTCCAACTGTGCTATAGAGTCTTTCGCCTTTTCTAACTGCTCTGTTTTTCTGTTGATTTCTTCTATGGCTTCAAAGAGAATTTCAGCTTCACCCTGCTCAGATGCATTGAGCATAACTTCCTTGAATTGAATCCAGTCAGCTGACGTTTGTGTTTCTTTGGTTTTGCCTTTCTTCTTTGCCTTCTTGGTTTTGCCTTTCGGTTTCTTTTTTTGGTGTGCCACCATTTTTTTGGCCCATTCTTCGTTTTCTTGAATGGCTTCTGAGTCTCTTAGAAAAGAACCAAGCCATTGGCTGTATTCGTCGGCTACTGATTTGTATTGCTCTATCTCTTCTTCTAGAGCTTCGTTTATCTCTTTGATTGAATAGAAACTACGTATCTCTGTGACTATGTTCACCAATTTCTACACCAAAGTACACGTTTCTACCATGTTTCCGTGAGATAAGAGAATTTGTATGTGACAAGCCTTTACACACCAAGAAAGCTTGCTGGCATTTTGCTAAAAAAGCGAAAAACCTCCTCTTTCTCCCTTCAGCTGGTTTCGCAGAAAAATAGGCAAAAATGGTAATTAAGTGTTAGTATTTGCCAAGATCGATTTTTTTGAAGTTGTTGAAAGGCTTTTGCTGGTCTACCAAACATTCCTTGAGGTAGTCCTTCAATGTCTCGCCAGCGACTACATCTATGTCATAGTCTCGAGGGTCTACGGAATGTTTATAATTTCTAGCTGGAATCACAACCTTCCTGAAACCCCACGCCTCAGCAGCCTTAATCTTCTCGTGAAGCCCACCAACAGCAGTTACAGGAACTTCGCCATCCACGCCGACGTTAATTTCACCAGTAACGGCAACGTCTTGACGGATTGGTTGTCCTTCTATCAAGGAGCATAGTAGAATTGTCATCGTAACGCCAGCGCTTGGTCCGTCTACGCCGTAAGCTTGGGCGAAATCTATGTGTGTAAAAAAGTCTTGAGCGATGTCTAATCCGTATTTTTGCAGGATAACGCTTCTAACTTTTGAAACACTGTCTGTGATAAACCGTTCTTTCCCACCTTTCGCAATTCCAGTCACTTTGTAATATCCTTTCAGGTGATTGTTGCTTCCATTGTCACGTTTCCCCAAGAATCCTTTAACGGCCAACACGTTGCCTGTCATTTCACCACTGTAGGGATCTGAAACAGCTGCTAGACCGTAAATTTGGCCAAGCCTTGCACCTTCAGGTTTAATGTCGAGAAGTTTGCCTCTCTCGCTTATTTGATGCTCAAGAAGCTGTTTCTGAATTGTTTTACAATGGTTTTCTATAGCTTCTCTCACATACCTTCTCTCAACTGTTCTGCAGCCTTCCTTGACAGCTAGGGTTGCAGCAGTTTTCACTATTGATATCATTGGTCGAAATCTAGTCGTTAATCCGTCTCTTTTGTTGCTTCGTCTCCGTCCTTCATCTATAATTTCTTCACATGCCTCTCTGCTGAAAGGTATCAGGTGGAAGCGTGAAACTTCTTGAGCGATAAACTGGACACATCTTCGACGGTTTTCCACGGTGTTGGACATGTCGTTGTTCATTCTAACTACCTTGCCATAACCGTAGATTCTGTCCATAAGAGCTGGATGCACCTGTCCAATACTGTCAAAGTTTCCAGCACCTACCAAGAAACACATGCACGGCACTGGCTCGGTAGCTACAGCCATCGCCGCAGTGTTGCCTTCGTCCCAGCGGCTTCTCAAAGTTACAGGCAACTGTCCATCCTCCAAAACAGTTAACAAGGTCACTGCCTCAGCTGGCTTCAAGTTCTTAATCTCATCAATGTAGAGAATACCCATGTGTGCGCGGTGGACGTCACCAGCAGATACTCTTTGATGCTCTGGTGTTCCTAAACCGCCAGTTTGCAGCGGATCCCAAGCGATGCTGCCGAATAATTGTGCAGAACCATGTCCTGTTGCGTCTATGAATGGTGCAGCTTTTTTGGAATTGTCTACTATAAGTTTTGGCACTGTTGTGGCTTTGGCACCTCCAACACCTTTTGCGCCTCCCATCATTCCAAAACGTCCTAGCACAACCACTAGTATTAGGAACATGAGCATCATGCCGGCAGGCAAGAATGTGGTGGTGCCTATTGTAACGAAGGAGTCCAATATGTATCTGGCGAAGTCGCCTCCGTATTGTTCTTGGACAAGGATGCCGAACGCTGTTGCCACATTGGCGTCCCATTGAAGCTTTTGTTGCCACAGATAGTAGAAACCTGCAAACATAAAGATAGAGGCTACTACAATCATCAGATAAGTTAGAGCCGTTATTCCGAGTTTTTGGAGAAACAGTTTTTTTGTTTCTTTCAATTTTTCTTTGAAAATTATTTTCTTCCCTTCGCCTGCAGGGTTAGAGGAGATTTTCGGTTCACTTGGAATTAAATCGTTTTTCCAACAGACAACGTCTTGGAGTTGAATTTTGTGTTTTTTGTAAAGCTCAGTTAGATGGGCAGCAAGTGCTCTGCCGATGAGAGATTTTCCAGTCCCAGGGTCGCCCATCAAAAGGAGGTAAGGGCCAGGAGGGGCAGTTTTTGTGGCGCTTGGTTTTTCTTTATCGGGGTCTTTCCACGCGTCATACCATTTTTCTTTTTCAAGATTTTTGAGTTTGTGAACCCATTCTTCGAGACATAGATAGCACTCGTTTAAAGCGCGTTCTTGTCCGATGACCCAGTCGAGAAGGTTGTCGGAGACAGGGAAGCCTTCGGTGGATTCGAAGGCTTTCCAGTTCCATTTTTTTCCACGGATGGTTTCTGTTTCCTCTCCGAAATAATCCACAATTCTCCCTTCTGTGCTCTTGTAGTGGTGTGAGATTGCCTCACTACGAAAAATATCTCTCGTCTTAATATACGGCTTATTTTACATCCATTCATATGTCCTTTTCGGGAATATGTCCGTAGAGCTTTTATGCACGTTGTTGATTTCTAATTCATATTTTGAGTTCAGAAGTGTAAAATAGAAGTTGAACTCAAACTCACTTCGGTTCAGATTCAGAGTTAATGTTTGGGATGGTCCATCGTGGAAACTATTGTTGAAGACTCTCAAAGGGTTGTTAAACTTTATGACGAAACCACTGGGGTATGGAAATTCGTCAGAAAGGACAAGGGCTCAATTAAATCCATAGAGCTTATTGAGAACATGTTTCAAAAGCTCGGTCTTTCTAAGAACGAGATTAGAATTTATGTTTATCTTGCTCGCTCTAGAGAGCGGAAGGCAAGTGAGATTTCTGAGGCGCTCAGTCTTCACAGAACAGAAACCTACAGAATACTGCGGGACTTGGAGAAAAGAGGCTTGGTGTCATCTGTTTTCGAAAAACCTCTGAAATTTATCGCTACGCCCTTTGAACGAGCGATAGAGGCACTCATTGAAGCAAAGAAGCTGAAAATACAGAAGTTAGAAAGAAAAAAGAAAAACTTGATCAACATTTGGCTGTCTCTTCCCCATCCTGAAGTGAAACATAAAAGAAAAGAGGTTTTTCAGATACTTGAAGGTGAGGAGCAGCTTGATTTCAAAGCAAACGAAATAATCCGAAATACGCAGAGGGAGATCAGCGTCTTTGCTTCTGAAGAAGACCTTGCAAGATTATACCACTCAGGCTTCATAGACAGACTTGAGAGGCTTTCCAAGAAAAACTTTGATGTTAAGCTTCTGACAAACGATTCTAGGAAAAGCCACTTTTTTGTTGAAAAAATAAGGCTTACGAATGCTAGGTATGCACTTTCAGACGTTAAAGATCTTCCCACGTTTATTTTGGTAGATCAAGAGCAGCTTCTCCTCACCGTCAGGAAAAACAACGAAAATTATGGTGAGAAAGCGAAGCGAGCAAAGATTGCTGCTTTGTGGACAAATTACGAAGCTTTCATTAAGGCTTTGGCGAAGTTATTCTCGGAATTGTGGAATGTTGAGGTACCTTTAAAAATCGTTTCTCCGTCTTAGAAAACCACATTCTGTCAACGTATTTGAAAGAATTAATGTCGATTTTTATCGTTGAGTTGCGTCTTGCTTCGTTACGCACAAATGAACATACTTTGCCGTGGCATATTTTTGGTTAATAATTGTTGGAGAAAAGATAATGAAGCATGTGTTAAAAAATAGGAAAGGGCTTAGCACGGTAGTCACCACCTTGATTATTCTTGTGGTTTCGGTGTTGCTTGCGACAGTGGTTACTTTCTATGCTATCAACGTGACCACAACGAGAGTACAAGAAGAGAACCTGAGGGTAACCAAGGGTCACATATGGGTTAACAGCACTGTAGCTCAAGCTGCGTTTGTCATTGCGAATATTGGCGGTAGGGACACTCTCATCGATAAGATTCAGGTACGAGGACAAGACTTGGGCTGGACAGATTATACTGTATACTATAACAGGACGACTATAGCGCCAACTGCTGATTTGGATTATCTAGGTGTCTTCACAGGTTGGGACAACGCCACAGACGATTTATCTTTGAAGTCTGGCGAATACCTAGTCATCTACATTCAAGACCCAGGCACCATATCCGTTGCGGACGTTGGAACTACGTGCAGCATCACTGTTTTCACTGCCAGCGCACAGTACAAGATAGAAGTCAACGTTGAATCCGCTAGTTAAAGCCAATATCCCATTTCCTTTTTCCTCTCAGGTCACATAATAAATGAAAGCTCTAAGCAGTTACGGGCTCATTTTTGCATGAAAAATTACATTAACGAACCCTTAGATTCGCGAGTGTAGAACACAAATACACACAAATTGTCTTATCCTCATCGAACTGAACTTTCTGTCGGAGAAAAAAAATGAAAAGTCTTCTAAAAAGCAAGAAAGGACTTAGCACAGTAGTAACAACGCTGATTATACTGGTGGTTTCAGTTCTACTGGCAACGGTCGTTACTTTCTACGCCATCAACGTGACCACAACGAGAGTACAAGAAGAGAACCTGAGGGTAACCAAGGGTCACATATGGGCAAACAGCACTGTAGCTCAAGCTGCGTTTGTCATTGCGAATATTGGCGGTAGGGACACTCTCATCGATAAGATTCAGGTACGAGGACAAGACTTGGGCTGGACAGATTATACTGTATACTATAACAG